>CAZRNT010000013.1:0-17308 GCA_964601525.1 uncultured Erysipelothrix sp. | reverse complement strand
ACCATGGGGTAAAAAAGCTATGGGTGTTAAAACACGTAAAGTTAAGAAATCTTCTACAAAATTAATTATGCGTCGTCATAATGAGAAGAAGAAGTAAACGAAAGGAAGGAAAGAGATATGAGTCGTAGTTTAAAAAAGGGACCTTTTTGTGATTATCACTTAATGGACAAAGTTGAAAAGCTAAATTCAGCGAATAAAAAAGAAGTCATCAAAACATGGTCACGTCGTTCAACCATTTTCCCTCAGTTCGTTGAACACACATTTGCTGTACATAACGGTAAAGAGCATGTTCCAGTATATGTAACTGAAGATATGGTAGGACATAAATTAGGCGAATTTGTTCCTACACGTCGCTTTGTAGGTCATACAAGTGGCGATAAGAAGGCAGGTCGTTAATTATGGATGTTAAAGCAGTAGCAAAAACAGTTAGAGTAGCACCTCGTAAAGCACGTTTAGTGCTTGATGAAATTCGTGGATTAGATGTAGATCACGCAGCAGCGGTTCTTAGATATACACCAAATTCATCAGCTAAAGTGATTGCGAAAGTGTTAGACTCTGCAGTTGCAAACGCAACTAATAATCATCAACTTGATGAGGATAAATTATATGTATCAGCATGTTATGCAGATGAAGGAGTTACCATGAAGCGTTTCCGTCCTCGTGCCAAAGGGTCGGCATCGCCAATCATGAAGCGTACAAGCCACATTACTGTTGTGGTTTCGGAACGCGTATAAAGGGAGGATAGAAAATGGGACAAAAAGTACATCCAGTCGGCTTACGCGTTGGTGTTATTCGTGATTGGGAATCACGTTGGTATGCGGAGAAAGACTTTGGAGAGTTATTACATGAAGATGTTTTAATTCGTGACTATATATTCAACAATTTAAAAGATGGATATGTTTCACGTGTTGAAATTGAACGTTCAAAAAACCGTGTTGACATTATCATTCGTACAGCACGCCCTGGAGTAATTATCGGGGTTAATGGTTCAAACATCGAAAAAACAAAAAATGAAATTGCAAAAATTACTAAAGGAAAAAATGTCCAAATTAAGGTTGTTGAAGTAGCAAACCCTGATTTAGACGCTCATTTAGTCGCAAGAAATATTGCAGAACAATTAGAGCAACGTGCATCATTTAGAACTGCACAAAAACGTACCATCCAACGTACAATGCGTGCAGGTGCTAAGGGTATGAAAACAGCAGTATCAGGTCGTTTAGGTGGAGCAGATATGGCTCGTACCGAAGGTTATGCTGAAGGAGTAGTTCCTTTACATACATTGAGATCAGATATTGACTACGCTCACTATCCAGCACATACACAATTTGGAATTATTGGTGTAAAAGTTTGGATTTGTCGTGGAGAAGTTTTACCAGGTCAAATGGTAGAAGAACCAGAAGCACCTAAAGGTGGTCGTTTCGATCGTCGTCGTCGTGGAGGAAATCGTCGTCCGCGTCGTGACAATCGTGCTCAACAAAATAGCAAGCCAGCAGCAAAACCTGCAGCAGCTGCTAAAGATGAGCAAGGAGGAAATTAATCATGTTAATGCCTAAACGTACTAAATATAGAAAGCCACATCGTCTTTCATATGAAGGACGCTCAAATCAAGGACGCGAAGTTGTCTTTGGTGAATATGGCTTAGTTGCTGAAACAGGAAGTTATATCAGTAACCGTCAAATAGAAGCAGCACGTATTGCTATGACTCGTTCAATGAAACGTGGAGGAAAAGTTTGGATTAAGATTTTCCCTCATTTAGCAATAACAAAGAAACCCTTAGAAGTTCGAATGGGTTCAGGTAAAGGTTCACCTGAAGGCTGGGTAGCAGTCGTAAAACCAGGTAGAGTTTTATTTGAAGTAGGTGGTGTTGATGAAGAAACAGCTCGTGAAGCTCTTCGTTTAGCATCCCATAAATTATCAGTCAAAACCCGTTTTGTTCGTAAGGGAGAGGAGGACCAAGTATGACATTAAAAGAAATTCGTGCAAAAGAAAATGCAGAGTTACTTGTTGAAATCGATGATTTAAAGGAAGAACTTTTTGATTTAAGGTTCCAACAAGCAATTGGTCAACTTGAGAATCCTGCGCGTTTAAAAGAAATCCGTAAAACTATTGCTCGGATTAAAACAGTGATCACTGAGCGTGAGCTTAGTGAGACTAAGTAGGAGGTCACACAGAGATGGAAAGAAATAATCGTAGAGTCTACCGTGGTACTGTTGTATCTGATGCAATGGACAAAACGGTAGTAGTAGAAGTTACAACATCTAAACGTCATCCATTATATGGAAAACGTGTTAAATATACTAAAAAATTCAAGGCTCATGATGAACAAAACGAATATATCGTAGGTGATATCGTTGAAATTACAGAAACAAGACCAATTTCAAAAGATAAATACTTTAGAGTAAATCGCTTAGTTCAAAAAGCCGTTGTATTGTAGGAGGTTGTCATAGATGATACAAAACGAATCAAGATGTAAAGTCGCTGACAACACAGGCGCTAAGGAAATCTTAGTCATCCGTTTATTGGGTGGTAGCCACCGTCAGTCATCAAATATTGGTGATATTGTTGTCGGTACAGTTAAGGAAGCAATTCCAGGCGGAGCAGTTAAAAAGGGAGATGTCGTTAAAGCAGTTGTTGTTAGAACAAAATATGGTATTCGTAGAGAAAACGGATCATATATTAAATTTGATGACAATGCAGTCGTAATTCTTAAAGACGACATGACACCTCGTGGTACACGTATTTTTGGACCGGTCGCTCGTGAACTTCGTGAAAAAAACTTCATGAAAATCGTATCACTAGCTCCGGAAGTGTTATAGGAGGCTTATATGAAAATTAAACGTGGAGATAAAGTTCAAGTTATTACAGGCTCATATAAGGGCACAATTGGCGATGTCATTGATGTAGCACCTAAACACGATAAAGTAAAAGTTGAAGGTGTCAATTTGGTTAAGAAACATTTAAAACCAACACAAATGAATCCTGATGGCGGAATTGCTGAGCAAGAAGCATGGATTCACGTTTCAAACGTGATGGCTTATGACTCAAAAGCAAAAGAAAGAAGCCGAATAGCTTATGAAATTAAAGATGGAAAGAAAGTCCGTGTCTACAAAAAATCTGGCGCGGAAATTAAATAAGGAGGTATAGTTTAATATGAATCTAAAAGAACAATACGAAACACAAGTCGTTGCTAGTTTAGTTGAACAATTTAACTATACTTCAGTAATGCAAGCTCCAAAAGTAGAAAAAGTCGTTGTAAACATGGGTGTTGGTGAAGCAATCAATAACTCACGTTTCTTAGACGATGCTGTTGAAGAGCTTACTCAAATTACAGGACAAAAACCTGTTATTACAAAAGCAAAGAAATCAATTGCTAACTTTAAACTTCGTGATGGAATGCCTATCGGATGTAAAGTTACACTAAGAGGCGACAAAATGTATGACTTCTTAGAAAAATTAATTAAAGTTGCATTACCTCGTGTACGTGACTTCCGTGGTGTAAGCAGTAGTGCTTTCGACGGACGTGGAAACTACACATTTGGTATTCGCGAACAATTAATTTTCCCAGAAATTGATTTTGATAAAGTTAATAAAGTACGTGGTATGGATATTACCATTGTTACAACTGCACAAACAGACCAAGAAGGACATGCTCTATTAAAAGAATTAGGCATGCCATTCCAAAAGGAGAACGTATAAAACATGGCAAAAAAATCAAAAATTGCTCGTAACAAACAACGTCAAGAAGTTGTTGATCGCTATGCTGAAAAACGTGCTGAATTAAAAGCGAATGGTGACTACTTGGGATTACAGAAATTGCCACGCGATGCATCTCCAACTAGAGTGCGTAATCGTGACGCAGTTGATGGACGTCCACGTGGATACATTCGTAAATACAATATGTCAAGAATTCGCTTTCGTGAATTAGCTCATAAAGGGCAAATTCCAGGCGTTAAAAAATCAAGCTGGTAGGTCAAAGGAGGAACTTTTCAGATTATGTATGTAACAGATCCAATCGCAGATTTCCTTACTCGTGTTCGAAACGCTTTAGTTGAGCAACACGATGTAGTTGAAATTCCTGCAAGTAAAGAAAAAATCGAAATTGCCAGAATTTTGAAAGAAGAAGGGTTTATCCGTGACTATCTTGTTAATGGTGAAGGAACAAAACGTTCAGTTACTTTAGTCCTTAAATATGGACCTAACAATGAAAAAGTTATTAACGGCTTAAAACGAATTTCAAAACCTGGTTTAAGAGTTTATTCAAAAGTTGATGAGATTCCACGTGTTCTTAATGGATTAGGAATCGCAGTTATTTCAACTTCAGAAGGTATATTAACTGATAAGCAAGCACGTCAAAAACATGTTGGTGGCGAAGTCTTAGCTTATATTTGGTAAGAGAGGAGATACAATATGTCACGTATCGGAAATAAAACGATTACCATTCCGGCTGGCGTTGAAGTAGAAGTCAAAGCTGGTAATGAGGTGACAGTCAAAGGTCCTAAAGGAACTTTAACACGTCAGTTCATCGATGTTTTAGACATCGAAATCAACGAAGGTGAACTAACCGTAAAACGCCCGAATGATACAAAGAAAATTAAACAAATCCATGGAACAACTCGTTCATTGATTGCAAATATGATCGAAGGTGTTACTGAAGGATTTACAAAGGAACTTGAGTTAGTTGGTATCGGGTATCGTGCATCTAAGTCAGGAAATAAATTAGTCTTAAATGTTGGATACTCACATCCAATCGAATTTGAACTTGAAGAAGGTGTTGAAATCGAAGTACCTAAAGCGACTGAAATCAAAGTCTCAGGTGCAGATAAACAACGTGTTGGTGAATGGGCAGCAAACATTAGAGCAACTCGTAAACCAGAACCTTACCTTGGAAAAGGTGTCAAGTACAAAGGTGAACATATCCGTCGTAAAGAAGGAAAAACAGCAGCTAAGAAATAGTGGGAAAGGAGAAATTAAACTATGGCAAAAGACTTATCAAGAAATGAAAAAAGAACTCGTCGTCATGCTCGAGTTCGTCGTAAAGTTAGTGGAACGCAAGACCGCCCACGTCTTAGTGTATATCGATCAAGCAGCCACATTTATGTGCAAATCATTGATGATTCAGCACAAGAAACATTAGTGTCTGCTAGCTCGTTGCAATTAAAACTTGAAAATGGCGGTAATATTGAAGCAGCTCAAAAAGTTGGAAAACATATTGCTGAATTAGCACAAGAAAAAGGTATAAAATCTGTAGTGTTTGATCGTGGAGGAAATATCTATCATGGTCGTGTTAAAGCATTAGCAGAGTCAGCTCGCGAAGCTGGACTAGAGTTTTAAGGAGGACATGATGAATCAAAGACCGAGAAGAAATCAACGCGATCAAGAATTCGAAGAGCGTGTTGTAGTCATTAATCGTGTTACAAAGGTTGTTAAAGGTGGACGTCGTTTCCGTTTCTCAGCTTTAGTAGTCGTTGGTGACAAAAAGGGTCGTGTTGGATTTGGACAAGGTAAAGCCAATGAAGTTCCAGATGCAATTCGAAAAGGTATTGAAGAAGCAAAGAAAAACTTAATTAATGTGAAACTTGTTAATGGTAGTTTACCACATGCTCAAACTGGAGTATTTGGTGCAGGGGAAGTATTCGTACGTCCAGCATCAGAAGGTACAGGAGTTATCGCAGGTGGTGCTATCCGTGATATCATGGAATTAGCAGGTGTTACAGATGTCTTAACAAAATGTATTGGTTCAAGAACACCAATTAACATGGTGCGTGCAACATTTGATGCACTTGAAAACATGAATACAGTTGAAGATGTTGCTAAATTAAGAGGTAAGAAAATCGAGGAAATTCGCTAGAGGAGGCCTTTATGAAATTACATGAATTGAAATATACAGAAGGCTCCCGTCAATCTCGTAAGCGTGTTGGACGTGGACATGGTGCTGGTTCTGGTAAAACAGCCGGTCGTGGACATAAAGGACAAAACGCACGTAGCGGTGGCGGCGTAGCTTTAGGTTTTGAAGGTGGACAAACACCACTTTACAATAGAATCCCAAAACGCGGATTTAATAATATAAATCGCGTTACATTTGCAGTAGTAAACATTGACAAGCTTAATGTATTTGAGGATGGTTCAGAAGTAACAGTTGAAGATCTCCAAACTAAAGGTTTTGTTAAGAATACACTCGACGGAGTAAAAATCTTAGGTCAAGGTAAACTTGAAAAGAAATTAACTGTTAAAGCAAATGCATTCTCAAAATCTGCACTTGAACAAATTGAAAAAATGGGTGGAAAAGCTGAGGTGATTTAATGAGGTTTTTTACTGATTTATTCAAAAACAAAGAAATCAGAGCAAGAATCTTTTTCACTTTAGCAATGCTTCTTGTCTATCGTTTGGGTACTGTAATTCCAGTTCCTAATGTCGATAGTACAAGGCTTGCAGCTATGGTTGCTGGGACTGATGAAAACTCATTACTAGGAATGATGAACATTCTTGGTGGAGGATTTATTCAATCCTTTTCCATTTTCTCACTTGGAGTTGGGCCTTATATTACAGCATCGATTATAATTCAATTATTATCGATGGATGTAATTCCTTATTTAACAGAATTAACTAAATCAGGACAAAAAGGACGTATGCAAATTGACAAGATTACTCGTTATTTGGGAGTTGTTCTAGCATATGTTCAAGCAATAGGTTTAATTCTAATGTTCAATAAACAGTATGATATTTTGTTAAACGATAGTATTGCTAGTTTCTTTTATATGGGAACTATTATGGCTGCGGGAACTATGTTCCTATTGTGGTTAGGTGATCAGATTACACAAAAAGGTGTCGGTAATGGTTTATCAATGATAATCTTTGCTGGTATCGTGTCATCCTTACCAACAACATTTGGTGGCACATTCGCAAGTTTAACAGAAAGTGGCGGAGCAAAAGGTTATTTATTATTTGGCTTGTTTGTTTTGTCATATTTATTAATAATTATCTTAGTTATCTTTATGAATCAAGCGGTTCGTAAGATTTCTATTCAATATACATCAAGTTCAGCTGGTACTGTAAGAGGTAAAGGCATGAGTCACTTGCCGTTAATGATTAACTCAGCAAGTGTTGTTCCTGTTATTTTCTCAAGTGCCATTATGAACGCACCACTGATTGTTATGTCTTGGATTAATCAACAAAGTGCTATCTATAAATTCCTTAGCACATACATGGTATTAACTCATCCTGCAGGTCTAGTAACTTATGCAGTATTGATTGTATTGTTTACATTCTTCTATACTCATCTTCAAGTTGACACTGAAAAGATCGCTGAAGATTTTGGTAAGAATGGATCATACATACCAGGGGTTAGACCAGGTAAAGACACAGAAACATACTTAAATACTATATTAAATAGAATTACAGTATTAGGTGCAGCATTTTTAACATTTATTGCCTTGTTACCTCATGTATTACCTATGTTCACTTCAATTTCCTCAACTACCGCAATTGGTGGTACAGGAATTATCATTGTTGTAGGTGTTGCACTTGAAACAGTGAAAGAACTTAAAGGTCGCATGACACAAAGGTCATATAAAGGTTTCTTTAATTGATAGGAGGACATATGAATTTATTAATTATGGGTCCTGCCGGTAGTGGAAAAGGAACAATGTCAGCTAAAATTGTAGAATTATTAGATATTCCACATATTTCAACTGGAGATATGTTCCGCGATGCAATGGCCAATAAAACAGAAGTTGGGCTAGAAGCAAAAGCTTATATGGACCAAGGAAAACTTGTTCCTGACGAAGTGACTGATCGCATTGTTAAAGAAAGATTAAGCCAAGATGATTGCGCAAAGGGTTACCTCTTAGATGGTTATCCACGCAATCCACATCAAGCTAAAGCTTTAGAGACAATGACCAAGGAATTAAACAGAGAAGTTGATTTAGTAATTAACTTACAAGTATCTTATGACGAACTTGTAAAGAGAATTACAGGTAGACGACTTTGTAAAGATTGTGGAGCAATTTACCACATTCACTTTAATCCACCTGCGAAAGATGGCGTATGCGATATTTGTGGTGGTGACTTGTATCAAAGATCAGATGATAATGAAGAAAAATTAAAAGTTCGACATGATGAATATCTTACAAAAACAGAACCTTCAATCGATTTATATCGTGAGAAAGGTTTAGTTAGAGATATTGATGGTAGTCGTTCCCCTGAATTAGTCATGAATGAAATCAAAAGCATATTGGAGGAGTTCTGATGATTACAACCAAGTCTGATAGAGAATTAGACTTTATGAGAAAGGCAGGCGTAATTGCCTTTAATGCACAAGAGAAGGTAAAAGAAGCGATTAGACCAGGAATTTCTACTAAAGAACTGGATCGAATTGCTCACAATTACATTATTAGTCAAGGTGCTGAACCTGCTTTTCTTGGTTATGAGGGTTTTTCAGGATCAATATGCGCTTCGGTCAATGAAGTTTTGGTGCATGGCATTCCTAGTTCTGAAGTCATCCTTAAAGAAGGAGACATCATAACCATTGATGTTGGTGCAATTTATAAAGGTTACTACAGTGATCATGCTTGGACATATCCTGTTGGTAAAATTAGTGAGGAAGCACAGCATCTCTTAGATGTTACTGAGGAAGCACTATTTGCAGGAATTGAGCAAGCAGTTGCGAAAAATAGAATTGGTGACATAGGTCATGCAATTATGAAAGTTGTCGAGCCATTTAATTATGGCTTACCAATTGAGTATACGGGTCATGGAATCGGTAGAACGATGCATGAAGCACCATATGTTCCTAATGTTGGTGTACCTGGTAAAGGTGCTAGACTTAGAAAAAATATGGTAATTGCTATTGAGCCGATGGTTCAATTAGGAACTCGTAGAACAAAAACATTGGATGATGGCTGGACAGTTGTATCAGAAGATGAAAAATTAACAGCACATTTTGAACACACAGTGCTAATATTAGATGATGGTTATGAGATTTTGACAAGAACAAAGGAGGCATGTAAACATTAATGAGTAAAGAAAATGTCATTGAAGTAGAAGGAAAAGTTATTGACACCTTGCCAGGTGCAAAATTTAAGGTTGAACTAAGCAATGGTCATGAGATTTTAGCTCACGTATCTGGTAAAATCCGTATGCATTACATTCGCATTTTACCAGGAGATAGAGTGACTGTTGAAATATCGCCTTATGATTTATCACGTGGGCGTATTACATTTAGACATAAATAAATGATTTTTAGGAGGATAAAACGATGAAAGTTAGACCATCTGTAAAACCTATGTGCGAAAAATGTAGAGTAATTCGACGCAAAGGTAGAGTAATGATTATTTGTGAGAATCCAAAACACAAACAAAGACAAGGATAGGAGGACGTCATTATATGGCTCGTATAGCAGGAATAGATATTCCACGTAATAAACGTGTTGTAATATCATTAACATATATTTATGGTATTGGTGAAAAAACAGCTAAAGATATTTTAGCAGCAGCTGAAGTTGACGAGAACATTCGTGTTCAAGACTTAAGCGAAGAACAAGTTACAGCAATCCGTCGTGAAGTTGACAAAATTCAAGTCGAAGGAGATCTTCGTAGAGAAGTTAACCTAAATATCAAACGACTAATGGAAATCGGTAGTTACCGTGGAATTCGTCACCGTCGTGGTTTACCAGTTCATGGACAAAGAACAAAAACAAATGCCAGAACACGTAAAGGTAAACGTCGCGCAGTAACAGGTAAGAAAAAGTAAAAGATAAATAGGAGGAATTCGTAATGACAAAATCAAAAGTAACTCGTAAACGTCGTGTCCGTAAGAATGTACCGCGTGGAGTTGCACACATTCACTCGACATTCAATAACACAATTGTGTCAATTTCGGATGAACAAGGTAATGTTCTTGCGTGGTCAAGTGCTGGAGCTCTAGGATTTAAAGGTTCCCGTAAGTCAACACCATATGCAGCACAAATGGCTTCAGAAGCAGCTGCAAGAGCGGCAGTTGAACACGGCATGAAAACAGTAGAAGTTAGCGTTAAAGGACCTGGTCCAGGACGTGAATCTGCAGTTAGAGCACTTCAAGTAGCTGGATTAGAAATTAGTGTCATAAATGACGTTACACCAGTTCCACATAATGGATGCCGTCCACCAAAACGCCCACGTGGATAATACATACACATACAAATCGAGGAGGTATTCATAGATGAACAAGTTCGAACGTGCAGAATTTGAAGTAAAAGAATTAGATGAAACAGCTCATTATGGAAAGTTTGTAATCTCTCCACTTGAACGTGGATTTGGTACAACAATGGGAAATGCCTTACGTAGAGTCTTATTATCTTCATTACCAGGAGCTTCAGTTTATTCAATTAAAATTGAGGGTGTATATCATGAATTTACATCCATCCAAGGTGTTGGAGAAGACGTTACAGGAATCGTGCTTAATGTTAAGGATTTAATTCTAAACATTAGTGATTCAGAAACATATACACTTCGTATATCAGAAAAAGGTCCTAAAGTTGTGACAGCAGCAGATATTGAATGTCCAACTAATGTAGAGATTTTAAATAAAGATCACATTATAGCTACACTTGCTGAAGGAGCCGTCTTAGAGATGGAACTTAAAGCTAAAAATGGACGTGGATATGTGAGTTCAGATGAAAATAAACAAATCTATCAGAGTTCATCACAAGGAATTGGCACGATTTTTACTGATTCTATTTATACTCCAATTGAAAGAGTACAATATCAAGTTGAGCCTACACGTGTAGGACAAGACTCGAAATATGATCGACTCGTAATGGAAGTTTGGACAAATGGTTCAATCAAACCACAAGTTGCATTATCATTAGCTTCAAAAATCCTAACGGATCATTTAGAGCAAATTGTTGCAATCAAAGATGAAGTTTATGAGAGTGAATCAGTTATCAAAGAAGATGTTACTGGTGTTGAAAACCCAATGGCTACGATGATGATTGAAGACTTGGACTTATCAGTTCGTTCATATAACTGCCTGAAAAGAGCAGGTATTCAAACAGTTGAAGAATTAACACTGAAAACTGAAGATGAAATGATGAGAATCAGAAATCTTGGTAAAAAATCACTTAAAGAAGTTAAAGATAAGTTATTCGACTTAGGTTTAGACTTTAGGGTATCTGAATAGGAGGAAATAGGATGAAAAACCGTAAATTAGGTCGTGACGCAGCTCATCGTAAAGCATTACTACGTAATCTTTCAACTAGCTTAATCGTTCACGGTAGAATTGAAACAACTGAGAAAAAAGCTATGGAATTACGTTCATATGCTGATAAATTAGTTACATTAGCAAAGAAAAATGATCTTCATTCACGTCGTCAAGCAGCTAAAATTGTTTATAACGTAGTTGCTGATGAGGAAACAGGACAAACAGCTCTTCAAAAACTATTTGATGAGATTGGTCCTAAGTATCAAGATCGTAATGGTGGTTATACTCGCGTAATCAAGACTGAAAAACGTCGTGGTGACGCAGCAGATATGGCTATTGTTGAATTTGTATAATTAAAGAGAACCGCTTCGGCGGTTTTTTTAATTGTGTTACTTTTTGTGAATATTTGAACAAAGATGGTCTTTTAAGTTATGATATAGAAGTAAGAAAAGCAGAGGGAGATAAAATGAGAAAATTAGGAATATCGATTTATCCTGACAAATCAACTGTCAGTGAAATGAAAGAATACATAGTTAAAGCAGAAAAAGCAGGTTTTTCAAGAATATTTTCAAACTTACTTCAAGTAAGTAAACCTAAAGAAGAAGTGAAAAAAGAGTTTATTGAAATCAATAGCTTTGCTAAAGAACATGGTTTTGAGATTATTATGGATGTCTCTCCAGCAGAATTTGAAACATTGGGTATAAGCCATGATGACTTATCATTCTTTAAAGAGATTGGTGCAGATGGTGTTCGTTTAGATGCAGGATTTGGTGGACAGCCAGAAGCTAATATGACATATAATAAAGAAGATTTATTAATAGAAATTAATATGTCCAATGATACTCATGTTATTGACAATATTATGGACTTTATTCCAAACCGTTATAATTTGGTTGGATGTCATAACTTCTATCCACATCCTTATTCAGGATTACCAGAAAAGCACTTCTTTAAAACAACAGAGAATTTTAGAAAGTATGGTTTAAGGACAGCGGCTTTTGTAACAAGTCAAGCTGAAGGATCATATGGTCCTTGGCCAGTATCTGATGGAATTGTTACATTAGAAAAACACCGTTATTTACCATTAGATGTTCAAATAAAAGACTATATAGCTATGGATGCTGTTGATGATATTATTATTTCAAACTGCTTCCCTACTGATGAAGAGTTAGAAGCTGTTGCTAAACTAGATAAAAACATTGTCACATTCGAAGTTAACTTTGTGGATGATGTTCCAGAGTTAATGAAAAAGATTGTATTAGAAGAACCACATTTTAATCGTGGTGATATCAATGATTTCTTGATTCGTTCAACTATGTCAAGAGTAAAGTACAAAGGAGAGGCTTTCCCATTGTTCAATGCTCCTGAAATGATTCGTCGTGGTGACATTATTATTGAATCAGATCTTTTTGGTCATTATGCAGGTGAGCTACATATTGCACGTGAAGATATGAAGAACACTGGAAAATCAAATGTTGTAGGTAGAATTCGAGAAGAAGAAATTTATATTATTGATCGTATTAAACCTTGGCAAAAATTCAAATTTAATCAATAGCATTTAAAAAAGCAAGATTAATTTCTTGCTTTTTTATTAAATCTACAGTGATATTAGTGCTTTAGTTATATTCTTTGATGTGGTAAACTATAACTAGAAGAAAGGGAGGCCCGTTATGAAAAAACTATTTCCTTTAGCATTATTGGGTGCAGCCGTCGGAGCAGCAGCTTATGTTATTGATAGAAACAATAAGCAGCATGTAGAAAAGACAATTGAAGCCCTTGATGAAATCAGTAAGAACGCAGAAGAGACAGTCGCTGCACTTTCTGAAGAAATTATCGAAGATGAAGAAGCTTAGTTTAAAACTAAGTTTTTTTTTGAGATAATGTGCTAAAATAGATTAGATAGAGAGGTAGTGCAACTTATGAAAGAAAAATTAAAAAATAGACTTATTGAATATTGTAAAATAAATACTCGTTCTGATGAAAAATCAAATACAGTACTATCAACAAAGATACAATTTGATTTAGCAAAGCTTTTGTTAGAAGAATGTAAAGCAATCGGATTGAAAGATGTATCAATGGATAAGAATGGTATTGTAACAGCCTTGCTCCCTTCCAATATTGACAAAAAGGTACCAACAATAGGCTTTATTGCTCATATGGATACTGCAGATTTTAATTCTGAAAATGTTGAACCAAGAGTAATTGAAAATTATGATGGAAAAGATATTGTTCTTAACGAAGAAAAAAATATTGTAACAACTGTGGAAAAATTTCCTAGTCTAAAAAATCATCTGGGAAAGACATTAATTGTTACTGATGGAACGACACTTCTAGGTGCTGATGATAAAGCTGGTATTGCAACAATAATGACAGCTATGGAAACTATGATTAATGATCCAAGTATAAAACATGGTGATATTAAAATTGCCTTCACAATTGATGAAGAAATTGGCACAGGAGCTTCTCATTTTGATGTTGAGAAATTTGCTGCTGATTTTGCTTATACTATGGATGGTAGCGCCTTAGGTGAGATGGAATATGAAACATTTAATGCTGCAAGTGCCAGTGTTAAGTTTCAGGGAGTCAGTGTTCATCCAGGAAGTGCTAAAAATACAATGGTTAATGCATTGGTCTTAGCACATGAATATTTTGATGCCTTACCTAAATTTGAAAGACCTGAACATACTGAGGACTATGAAGGTTTTTATATGCTTATGGATCTAAATGGTAACTCTGAGGCATGTGAGATGTCATTTATAATAAGAGATCATAGCCGCAGTAGATTTGAAGCAAGGAAAGACTATTTAGAGCAAATAGCCGCTATAATGAATGAGAAATATGACCACGAATATGTTAATGTAAATATTAATGACAGTTACTATAACATGAGAGAAGTTATTGAAAAAAATATGGAAATCGTTGATTTAGCTGAAAAAGCAATGAATGAATTAGGAATTGAAGCTAAGATTGCTCCGGTACGTGGTGGAACAGATGGCTCTCGATTATCATTTGACGGACTTCCTACACCAAATTTATTTACAGGTGGAGAAAATTTCCATGGACCTCATGAATTTGCTGTTGTAGAAACAATGGAATATGCAAGTAAATTAATTGTAAAAATTTCAGAATTAAATGCACAGTCATAAGGAGTGATATACTTGAAACAATTATCAGTTAAAAATTTATCTTTCTCTTATGATGGTGAAAGAAATGCAGTTGATAATGTTAGTTTTGATGTGAACAAAGGAGATTATGTAAGCATCATTGGACACAATGGTAGTGGTAAATCTACACTTGCAAAGTTGATGATAGGCTTATTAGCAAGTTCATCTGGTAAAATTTCAGTTGATGATTTAGTTTTAACCGAAGAGACTGTTTATCAAGTTAGAGAAAAAATTGCGATTGTTTTCCAAAATCCAGATAATCAATTTATAGGCTCAACGGTTAAAGATGATATTGCTTTTGGTTTGGAAAATCGATGTGTTAATCCAGAAGATATGGATGAGATTATTGAAAAGTTTGCTAAGGAAGTTGGGATGAGTGATTACTTAAAACATGAACCTGGTAAACTTAGTGGTGGTCAGAAACAACGTGTGGCGATTGCAGGTGTTTTAGCAATGAATCCAGATATTCTAATTTTGGATGAAGCTACTAGTATGCTGGATCCAAAAGGTAAATTAGAAGTTAATAATCTAGTCCATAAATTACACAAAGAAAATCAAATGACAATCCTTTCGATTACACATGATATTGAAGAGGTTGTTTTTAGTGATTATGTTATTGTGATGAGTGATGGTAAAGTCCAAATGCAGGGAACACCGCAAGAAATATTATCAAAGATTAAGCGATTAGTTGATTTATCTTTAGATGTACCGTTTTCAGTTAAGTTTTATTTAGCAATGAAAAAATTGGGAATTAAATTATCTGACCCATTTGATCTAGAAGGGATGGTTGATGAACTGTGGGAATTAAATTCGAATCAGTAGACTATGAATATAGTCCTAATAGCCCCTTTGCACACCATGCCTTAAAAGATATAAATTGTGAAATCAAAGAACACCGTCTGACGGCTATTGTGGGGGAAACAGGAAGTGGGAAATCTACCCTTGTTCAACACCTCAACGCGCTTCTAAGACCCAGTGCTGGCTCTGTAAGTATACTAGGTCACAAAGTTGAAGCTAAACAAAAGGCTAAAGGCTTAAAATCACTTAGAGCTAAAGTGGGTTTGGTGTTTCAGTTCCCGGAAATGCAACTTTTTGAAGAGAGTATTTACAAAGATGTAAGTTTTGGTCCACAAAACTTTGATTTCACAGAAGATGAAATAAATAAAAATGTTCAAAAAGCTTTAAAACTTGTAGGAATTGAAGAAAGCTTGTGGGAACGTTCTCCACTTAATTTGTCAGGTGGACAAAAAAGACGCGTAGCTATTGCGGGTGTTTTAGCAAGTAATCCAGAAGTGATAGTTTTAGATGAACCTACAGCTGGTTTGGATCCCCAAGGTAGTAAGGATATGATGCAATTATTTATTGATCTCAAAAACAAGCATAATAAAACTGTTGTTATGGTTACTCATGACTTAGATCATGTGTTAAAATATGCGGATGATGTTATCCAGTTGGAACAAGGTCGAGTAGTTTTTGAAGGTAGTAAAGAAGATTTCTTTGAGCAAATCTCAAGTGAAAAATTTATACTACCTAAATCATTACAGTTAAAAAGACTTCTAAAGGATAAAGGATTTGACACAAAAGATGCTGTAGAAGTTGAAGAAATAGCTCGCTTGGTAAAGGAGGGCTTACGATGAACAATATAACTCTTGGACAATATGTTCCACTAGATTCTAAAATTCATCGAATTGATCCTCGTATTAAAATTATTATGATGATTGTTTTGATGGTTGCGGTACTGACAGTACCTAATTTTTATGGTTATGCTTTTCTTTTTGTCGTTTTAACAAGCGCAGTTCTAATTTCAAAACTTACAATACGTTTTGTGATTAAAGCAATGAAACCTATGATTGTAATGTTAGTAATATTATTTATTCTAAATATATTTTTAATTAGAACTGGTGAAGTACTAGTAGATTTCTGGTTTATCAAAATACATCTAGATGCTGTGACTCAAACTCTATTCATAGCCTTTAGATTAATGTTAATGATTATGGTGACAACACTACTCACGGCAACGACAGCTCCTTTAGATTTAACTTTAGGAATTGAGGATTTATTAAAACCATTTGAAAGAATAGGTGTGCCATCCCATGAGATTGCAATGATGATTTCAATTGCTTTAAGATTTATCCCTACATTAATCGAGGATACTCAAAGGATTATGAATGCTCAAGCAAGTAGAGGTGTTGATCTTGATGAGGGCAAATTAAAGGAAAAAATATCAGGTATTATTTCAATGATTGTTCCATTATTTATATCTAGTTACCATCGAGCTGAAGATTTAGCAGACGCAATGGAAGCAAGGGGTTATTTCCCAGGAAAAGAAAGAACAAGATATAAACAATTAAAAATAAGGTTTTCTGACTATGCGATGTTAGCTCTTTCGATTCTAGTTGTCGTTGGAGTTCGACTTACGGGTAGATTAGGATGAGATTTAAAGTAAGTGTTTCTTACGATGGAAGTGAATTTCATGGTTGGCAAAAGCAAAATCATGTTCGAAGTGTTCAAGAAGAAATTGAAATATGTATTAGCAAGATTTCCAAAAAAGAAACTAAAATTTATGCTTCTGGAAGAACAGATGCGAAAGTCCATGCATTGAATCAGGTTTTTCACTTTGATAGTGAAGTCAATATGACATCTGATAATTGGGAGAAGGCTTTGCAATCATTATTGCCAGATGATATTTTAGTGAATAGAGTTGAAGAGGTTGATGATAACTTTCATGCGAGGTATGATGCTAAGTCAAAAGAGTATCGTTATCATATCTTACAGGGTGAGCAAGACGTCTTTAAAAGAAACTATGCCTACTACATAGGTGAATCACTAGATATAGAAACTATGAAACATGCAGCAACTTTTTTTATAGGTACTCATGATTTCAGCAGTTTTAATGCAACTTCTTACGAGGAAATAAGTGATCAAGTTCGTACAGTTTACTCTATCGATATCTATCAAGTAGATGATGG
>CAZRNT010000012.1:17184-18616 GCA_964601525.1 uncultured Erysipelothrix sp. | reverse complement strand
GTTCTAATATCTACCTGATATACAAGTAAATCAGAGATTATTTTCTTCTGTTGGTGAAGTGCAAAAGATGGCATTGCTAAAATTATCTGATCAATAGCATACTGATCAATTACTTTAGCTAAGATGTCTCTACCACCAAAGATAGGTAGAGAGTATAGTAAATTACC
This sequence comes from uncultured Erysipelothrix sp., assembly GCA_964601525.1. Classification (GTDB taxonomy): domain Bacteria; phylum Bacillota_I; class Bacilli_A; order Erysipelotrichales; family Erysipelotrichaceae; genus Erysipelothrix. Next base: position 18,449 of record CAZRNT010000012.1, on the reverse strand, counting down.
TTTATAGTTTTGATTATCATCAATAAAACCTATAACATTTAATGAATAATCTTCATTCTCCATAATCTCTTTAACAATCATTTGTCCTGCACTACCAGCACCATAAACTAAAACTCTACTGGTATTTTCTTTATTACGAACACTTTTAATACTCATAATCCGATACAATCTATAAGAAACTCTTATACCAAACTGTATTAAAACGATAATAAAAAACGACATTACAATAACACTATAGGGAAAATTAGGAAGCAAGGAAAAATATCTTAAAGCAACCAGAATTTAATACGCGGTAAAAGATTTAATAAGAATTTTTGTTCTACAAACCTAGGTATCATGAACTCATACCTAATCAACATTGAAAAATTTAAACTAAAAACAACAACCATTAAATCTAAAATTAATAATAATAGCGATCTATATTTAATCCTTTTCACTGTGACATCCCCTATACTAATAATATTTATTAAAGATCTTATTTATTTTTTTACTTACCTTACTTTCCACTAATTCATTTTCAACTACCTTTTTAGCATTTTCATTATAATATTGTGCTTCTGGTATTAATTCTAAAGCCTCTTTGATATTAGGTTTCCTACTATCAAAACGATGTGCATCACTAGCTATTAAATGAACATAATTTTTCTTAAAACATGCATCAATAAAGGAATCAGTACCATTAATAATCGTTTCAGCATTGACTTGAAAAAGAACTCCCATTTCTGCTAATTCATAAAATAAATTTAAATCTTGCTTCAAACTAGGATACCTTTCAATATGTACCAAAATAGGATTATATCCTTGATAAATTAAATCTTCAAAAGTCGATTTAATTCTCGAAGGAACTGTTCTTGTTGGCAGTTCAATGAGTAAATAATCTGTTCCTTGAATTAAAAAAGGAGACAGATCATAACGACTTAAATCCGCTCTAAAATATAACTCTGCACTAAGCAAAACATCCAAATCTAAATTATTTTCTTTTAATGACTCTATTAAAATACGATGGTTTTTATCACGTTTAATGAGAAATTCTTCTAAATTATCTTTTTGAACATCAAAATGAGGACTAGCAACAACAGTTTTTACACCTTGTTCTAGCCATAATTTTGCCATCTCTAGTGATTCCTCAAGATTTCTTGCTCCATCATCAATTCCAAATAATATATGAGAATGGAGGTCTACAATATTATTCCCCATAATAGTAATAATATTGTGCAGCACTTGCATCCTTTGTATCTTTAGAAATATCATAATTATTAATTACA
>CAZRNT010000012.1:16735-17174 GCA_964601525.1 uncultured Erysipelothrix sp. | reverse complement strand
ATTTTGACGCACTACTAAGACCACACCATCAACAATACTACTCAATATTGAAGCATCAGTAATAACTGACGCTGGTGGAGCATCAACAATAATATAATCATAATCATTTCTTAATCCATCTAACATTTCTTTCATCTTTGGCAAGGCCAATAATTCCGCAGGATTAGGTGGGCGAGTTCCTGCCATCATTAAATCTATACCCAAAATCTCATAATAGCCAATAGCCTCTTTAGCACTTACTTGATTTGCTAAAACAGCGCTCAATCCCTGCATCGTTCCTGGACGCACACGTAAATATCTTTGTAAAGAAGGTTTTCTTAAATCAGCATCGATTAATAAAACTTTTTTGTTATCTTTAGCAAGAGATATCGCTAAATTAATAGCCGTTGTTGATTTTCCCTCTTCAGGTAAAGCAGAAGTAATTAGGATTGTTTTCGCA
>CAZRNT010000012.1:0-16725 GCA_964601525.1 uncultured Erysipelothrix sp. | reverse complement strand
TTCTACATAAGGAAATGGTGAGTTTTTGTTAATTACTTCCGTAGATCTTCTACTTGATGATTTCTTCGCTTTATTGAATAAGTTTCCTAGCATATTACTTTACCCCCCTAACTGAATCTACATTAGGTATGATACCTAAAACTGGTAAATCTAATATTCTTTCAACATCACTCTCTGATTTAAAACTTCGATCCATCATATGCTTCACAAGAACATAAGCAATCGAAAGCATCATTCCCAATACTAAAGAAACCAAAACATTCATCTTTAGATTAGGTGAAACCTTATTGTTATCTAATTTAGCATCAGCAATAATTTTAACTGATCCTGCCTCAACCATTTCAACAATAAAATCAGGTGCTATTTTAACAACCTCAGCAGTTATTTGTTGAGCTCTTTCTGGACTTGTATCTTTTGTTGTTATTCTCATTACTTGAGTATTATCAACAGCAGAAACTGTAATTTTTTTACTTAATTCTTCTGTAGTCATGTCCAAAGATAAATTATTTATAACACCTGACATAACTGAATCTGATTTTATAATAATCGAATATACGCCTGCTAAATTTTTAGCAGTATTCATTTCATCGGTTGTTATATTCGTATTTTCTTCTCTTTTATTATTCACAATCAATGTTGCTTGACTTTGATATTGTGGCTTAATTAAAAAGAAAGTAAAAAGAAAACCAGCCGTCATAAAAACAGCTGATGTTATCAGAATGATTAATATATTTTGTTTAAGAATTTTAAAGAGTTCTGATAGCTCTATTTCATCATTAAAATTATTTTCTTGATTCATTTTCTTCCCCCAAATTATAATTGTATCTATTTGTAATTATAACATATGTACAAGGTTTATTATACGACAAATAGTTTTAATTACAAAATGTTAAAATAAATAATCTTAAGATTTATCTTTAAAATCAGGGAAAAAGCGATTTACTAAGAGGGCAACAACAATTCCAAACAATGTTTCTAAAACGCGATAGATCATGTAAGTGTTCATTTCTTTTAAAGAATCATTATGAATTAATAGAACTGACAGTAGTAAAATCAAGAACATAGACAATGCATATTCTCTCATTGAGAATATTTTCGCAATCCATAAATCAAAAAAGACCAATAATACTACAATGAAAATATAAGTGAATGATTGAGCAGGGATGTTAAAATAAAAAACTTAAATTTAATAGAACAAAGCCTAAAAGCCCTCCCCATAAAGTGCCAATCAAACGATCTAAACCATATCTAAAACTTTGTTCTGGGGTCGATTTCATAACCAAAACAGCTGCGATACTAGCGTAGAACGGTTGGTAATAAGAAAATGCGTAAGCTATCAGCAAACAAATAGCAACCGCCACACTAGTTTTCACAATTCTCATTCCTGGTTTAAATTCTTCTCTCATTAAATCACGCCATCCTTAAATAAATTATAGCAAGCTTTCACTAAGCTTGCTATAGAACTTATATTTTAATACTCTAAACTAACATTACTACCTTTTTCCGTTTTATTAACAATTATTTTTTGATCAATTAAAGTTTTCAATTCAGGAACATGGGAGATAATACCAACTAGTCGATCATTATCAGCCAATTCCATTAACGTTCTCATTGCTTGATCTAAAGATTTCTCATCCAAGGTACCAAAACCTTCATCAATAAACATTGCTTCAATCGCAACAACACCACTTTTAGCTTGAGTTACATCCGATAAACCTAAAGCAAGAGATAAGGAGGCTTTAAAAGATTCCCCACCTGATAAAGTTTTTACAGAACGTTTTGTACCTGTGTAATTATCAAGAACCTCTAAATCAAGTCCACTTTGAGAGCGTAGATTACTTGCTTTTTCCTGCCTAAACAATTCAAATTGATTATTCGTCATTTTCATAAATCGTTTATTTGCCTCATCAATAATAAACTCAAAATAAGCTGATTGAACATACTGCTCCAATGAAATTCTTTCTTTACCTGGAATACTTCCATTAGCTGTTTTATTGATAATTGAAACATAACGATATTTTTCTTCAAGCTCCCTGTACTCTTTTTCATAACTCTCATATTCTTCTTTAAGACTTTGATGAGTTTTCAAGCGATATCTTTCTTCATCTCTTTCACTAGATAATTTTGTTATTTCAGCATTAATTAAATTAATTTTCTCTTCAATCTCAAGAGTATTAATTTTTACTTGTGAACTTAAACGCTTCTCAATTTCTATTATTTGGAATTTCAATTTATCTTTATTTTGTTTATACTCATCAACCTCTATTTTCATCTTGTCATAGTTGTCGATTTTCTCAACAAGTACTTGATAGTCTGCATAATTTTTGAATCCATTCTCTATTAAGGATGTATTAAAATTTAAATGTGCTTGCTCATAATCAAAAGTTAATTTTTCTATTCGGGAGTTTAAATCCGCAATATTTGATTGTAAAGTTTTCTCGTTTACTTTTAAATCTTGAATCTTCGAATTAGCTTCCGATATTTTTCTTTCATCCTCTTCTAAGGTTTTACTCATCATTTCATATGCAGATTTTGCCTCACTTAATGAAGAATATTCTATTCCTTTATTTAAATTAAGTATTTGCTGATCTAAACGCACAATATTATTCGTTAAGTCTTCTATACTTAATTTATCAAGATTGGATTTTGCTTCTTCTAATTTATTTTGCGACTTGATAAGTTCTTCTTCATCCACTGTTAGTTTTTCTAGCTCTTTTTGATAGCTATCAGATCTACTCATCATATCTTTAATCGTATTTTCCAAATTTGTTTTTTGTTCAATTAACGAATCTAAACTGTCATCTTTGTAAACTGACAAATCAATTAATTCTCGATCCTTAGCATTTTCGGCATTTAATGCTGATAGTTTATTGGATAATTCCATTCTTTCTTGTTTTAACTTATCCAAGTCTTTACTTAAGTTTTCGAGTTCTTCTTTTGTTAACAAACCTTCTTCAAGACTTGCTTTTTGAGGATGCTCTGTTGAACCACATACAGGACATGGTTCTTGCTCAATTAGTCTTTGAGCTAATATCCCTGCTTGTGAACGATAAAAATTTGATTCATTGATTTCATAATCTTGAGACATGGCTTTTATTTTAGATTCTAATCTACTATATTGTTCTTCGAATATATAAATTTTTTGTGATCGTGTTTTGATAAGCTGATATTTTTCAACAATTTCATTCAATCGATCAAACTGTGATTTTTCATCTTTTAATTTAGAATTAAGATTTAAAAAATCATTATTGACTTGTGTATATTTATCTTTCCTATTCCCTAATTCTTTAATGAATCTTTCTAAATTTTGAATTAGATTTTTAGTGGTATCTATATCTTCGCTAATCTTTTGTTTTTCATTTTGCTTCTTTCTCAATTCATTTTGTAAGTCATTAAGTTTTTCATAATCACCAAAAGTATCTTCTAATCTTTTTATCTTTAACTTTCTTTCATCAAAACTACGAGCTATCTCTTCCATTAGTTTTTGATTTTCTAAGGCTTTTTTAAGATTCAAATTATTCTCTTCTAGCTTTACTTCTGTAGACTTCAATCTTTCTTGCTCTTCAAATAGACTTTTCTGCTTGTTAAGCATTTCTTTTTCAATTGCGATTATATTTTTACTAATTAAATCCATCAAGCTAATCTCATTAACAAGCTTTATAATTCTTTCTTTTTCATTCAATAACTGCTCTTCTTGTTTCTTTAAACTTTGATATTGATCAAGGGTTGAATTATGTTCTTTTGCTTTTGTTAAAGATTCTGTTTCCTTAATCTTTATAGTTTCTATTTTTGAAATTTCTTGTTCAATCACTGATAAATCTTTTTCATTTATAGAAATTATTTCATCTAGACATTTTAAAAGATCTTCTTTCAGTTCATATTCTTCAGGAACATTAATTTTTGATTTTATGATTTCTTTTTGAGCATTAATTTTAGAGAGCTCACTTTCAAGCTTTGTTTCATCAGCTTTTAAAAGAGCTTGTAAGTCTTCATAATATTTTGTATCAAAAATTGTTCTGAAAATCCTTGAGCGATCTGCACTACTCGCTGTAAGAAGTTTTAAAAATTCACCTTGTGCAATCATAACAATTTGCTTGAATTGATCCTTGTCAATTCCTAAAATATTAACGATATGTTGATCTACTTTTCTTAAATCATCCACTTCATGACCACTTGGTAAAATTAAACTTGCTCGTGCTACTTGCTCAGTAGTACCTTCACCACTTAATTTAGCTCTTTGATATCTTGGATTCCTTTTTACTCTGTAAATTTTATTATTATGAGAAAAATCGAGCTGTACATAAGTTTCTTCATTAGGTTTTGCATATTCACTTCTCATCATATTGGCTTCTCTAGTCGAGCCACTTACATCATTATAAAGCGCATAACTAATTGCATCAAAAATCGTTGTTTTACCACTTCCAGTATCTCCTGCCACTAACAATAAACCATGATTAAATTTTGAAAAATCGATTACGGTTTTATCAGCAAAAGGACCAAAAGCACACATTTCTAATCTTATTGGCCTCATTCCTCAATCCTCCTCATTGCATCCTGCAAATAATCCATCTCTTTTTCATTTAACTCTCTACCGTTTTGGTACTTAAAAAAGTTAGATATCAAGTCTATTTTTTCAAGCTCTAAAATATTTTCTGCTCTTTGTAGGCTGTCTTTTTCCAAGGTTCTAGAGTTTTTTACATCTAAACTAATTATATTGGGATAGACAGCTCTTAATTTACTAATTGGATTATAAACAAGTCCTTCATCACGAATAATAGCATGAATTAAATCATCACTTTCTTCCTCAATTCCTTGCTCGTATAAATCATTGATTAAACCTTCAATCTGGCGGACATCTCGCATTGCTTTAAGTGGAATAAAATTTAGTTTTAATTCATTTGTGAAATCTAAAACTGGCATTGATTTATTATCTTTCCATTCAGAAAAACTATATTTCAATGGTGATCCAGAATAACGAATATGTTCATTTAGTATTTTTTGAGGACGATGAATATGACCTAAGGCTACATAGTCAAACTTAGAGAATAAGGATGCGTCAACAGAATCTACTCCACCAACAGATGGACCTATTTCAGAGTCTGAAAGCAATGGTTCTTTATTACCACCTATAACAAATTGATGTGCCATTAGAATATTCATTTGCTCTTCATCAATATCCACTGTTTGTAACACTCTCTCAACAGCCTCATGATGTGTTCTTCCCGTAAATTCACTGTGCACATTTCTCACATAAGAAGGTTTAATGAAAGGCATCATATAAAAGTTAATTTTACCGTATTCATCTTCAAATTGAATTTTTTCTAATACGCCATTATATTTCGCAACTATATGAATTTTGTTTTTAGACAAAATACTATTAGCAAAACCCAATCGTTCTTGTGAGTCATGGTTCCCCGATGTAACTAAAACCTCTATATCTATTTCATCTAAAGCATTCAAAAAATCATTCCACAATGAGAATGCTTGTTCACTCGGGTTATTCTTATCATAAACATCACCGCTAATCATCAGAACATCAATAGATTCATCTTTTAAAATATTAACGATTTCATTTAGAATATAACGTTGATCTTCAATAATATCGAAATCATTAAATTTTCTTCCTATATGTAAATCTCCTAAATGGGCAATTTTCATTTGTACCCCTCCTGCTAATTCTAATTGTATCATTTATTCTTAAAATTCATTAAAAAAACTGGAATTATCCAGTTTTTTCATTATTAATTATTTTTATAATACTTCCTAGAACAACAATGGCTAGAGCAAACACGAAATTAAGATTTGAATTCGCAGTTTTAGGGAGTTTATCTGCCTCAGGATCCAAAGTCTCATCAAGTACATCCAAATCATCATTTGGTTCTCTAAATGTTGATGAGCTTTCTTCTATAAATTCAAATTCATCATCAACATTATTATTGTCCTCATTATAGTTTATACTTTCTGCTATATTTTCTGACTTATTGATTTCTTGTTTAAATAAATCACCACTAGCTATGATTGAAGTTTTGACATTAAGCATCAATATAATACTTATTAGTAACTTACTTAACTTATTCATAATCTCCCTCTTCTCAATATATTACATCATAACACCGTGTAACAAAATTTCACTATCGTATATTATGTGTAAAAGAATAGATGAGAATATGAAAAAAACCTCCGATTAATTGGAGGTTTTCTTAGTAAATAATTTAACAATTTCAACCACTACTAGTGGAACAAACATCAAGCCAATAACAACTAACCAATGATGAGCATCCATATTTCCTAGTTTGAATAAATCATTGATACCAGGTATCAATACAACACCAATAATCATTAAACCATTGATTAAAGTTGCATAAATAAGCCATTTGTTTTTCCAAAAGGATGTGAAGACTGAATGACTTGCGGAATGAATACTGAATGAATGAATCAATTGTGAGAAAGCAAGAACTACGAAAGCCATTGTTTGACCTTGTTCTAAGCTTCCACTATGTGTTCCAATTTTTCCATATCCATATAAGAATGCTACTAAAGCAGTCAATCCAATAACTGTTCCTTGATAAGCAATTCTCATTAACATTGATTTATTAATTAAAGAACCACTTAGATCTGGTTTTCTACACATGATTCCTTCTTCTGGACCATCTACCCCTAATGCTAATGCTGGGAGACTATCAGTTACCAAGTTAATCCATAATAAATGAATAGGTAATAATGGTTGTCCTAGTGAGAATAGAATTGCAATTAAGAGTAATAATAACTCTCCTGTATTACAGGATAATAAATAAGAAATTGCTTTAACTATATTATCTTTAATACGACGTCCTTCTTCTACAGCAACAACTACTGTCGCAAAGTTATCATCTGTTAGAACCATATCGGCTGCACCTTTAGCAACCTCAGTACCAACAACACCCATTGCAGCACCAATGTCTGCACGTTTAAGAGCTGGAGCATCATTAACACCATCACCTGTCATCGCAACAATATGACCATGACGCTTCCAAGCAGAAATAATTCTCATTTTATGTTCAGGTGAAACACGAGCATAAACACCAATGTGTTCAACTTGTTCAAAGAGCTCATCATCGGTCATAGCATCAAGTTCTTTACCTGTGATTACTAACTGACCTTCTTCAAGTAAACCAATTTCTTCTCCAATCGCTTTAGCAGTTGTGGCATGGTCACCTGTAATCATCACAACACGAATACCAGCATTTTTACTTACTGCAATCGCATCTTTAACTTCTGGACGTGGTGGATCAATCATTCCCACCAAACCAACAAATGTAAGATTTGATTCTATTTCATCAGCACTTAAATCTGCTGTCTCAACATTCTTTTTAGCAAGTGCTAAAACTCTTAGAGCTTTAGTACCCATTCTTAAATTATTTTTTTGAATTTCTTCAATATGTTCTGGAGTAATTTCTAAAGTTTCCCCATCAATTTCAATATGAGTCACTTTAGCTAATACCTCGTCAACACCACCTTTAGTAAAGGCAGTTAATTTACCATCAATTTCATTAATGGTACTCATACGTTTTCTACCTGAATCAAAAGGCACTTCATTGACACGATTACATTGATGATAAATTGAATCAGAGTCAAATCCTAGTGAATCTGACCAAGCAGACAATGCTGTTTCTGTTGGATCTCCAACCCATTCACCATCGATTTTACGAGCATCATTACATAATAATAACCCTTTAGCTAAATCATCACGATTACTTAATGTCCAATGTTCTTGAACTGTCATAACATTTTGAGTTAATGTACCTGTTTTATCACTACAAATTACTGAAGCTGAGCCAAGTGTCTCAACCGAAGGTAAATTACGTACAATTGCATTTCTTTCAACTAATCTTTGCACACCTAAAGCTAAAACGATACTTGCTACAGCAGGTAAACTCTCAGGCACTACAGCTACAGCCAATGAGACAGCTGTTAAAAACATCTCTAAGAAATCTTGTTGATTCATAACACCAACAGCTAAAATAATTCCACAAGCTATTAATGCTCCAATTCCCAATACCTTACCTAATTTATTTAATTGATTTTGTAATGGAGTAGGATCAGAAACTGTTTCTGTTAACATGGTCGCAATTTTTCCTACCTCAGTATCCATTCCAACAGCAGTTACAACACCCTTACCTCGACCATAACTCACCATACCAGATGAATAAGCCATATTTTTACGATCACCCAATACAGCATCTTCTGGTAAAACAATATCAGCAAGTTTATCAACTGGGACTGACTCACCAGTTAGTGATGATTCTTGAACCTTTAAAGAACTTGATTCTACAATACGAACATCCGCAGCAACTAAGTCCCCTGCTTCAAGAACTAACAAATCTCCAACTACTACATCATGAGAGTTAATTGATGTTTCACTACCATCACGAATTACTTTCGCACTTGGAGTAGACATGTCTTGCAACGCTTTTAATGACTTCTCAGCTTTGTCTTCCTGAATCATACCTATAAATGCATTCAAGGCAACAATCGCAATAATTAATATCGCATCAGTTCTTGAACCAACAAAGAAACTAATTAATGCAGCAACCATCAATATAACAATCGTTACATCTTTAAACTGATCAAGTAAACGAGAGAAAAAACTTCTTTTTGTCGGTTCGACTAATTTGTTCTCTCCATACAATTCCTTAGACTCGCGAATTTCATCTTCACTTAAGCCGCGAACCGTATCTACCTCATCCTTAATATCTTCTAAAGATACCGAAAACCATTTTCTATCTTTCATACGTTCCTCCTTGGATAGTAAAGAAAAAGACTCTATCCTATACTAAAAATGGATAAAGTCTCGAATTTTATTCACGTTCCGGACTTTTTAAAGTCGTGTTGACGAAACAGTGACCTGCAATAGGCTTCTACTCCCTTTATACACCCATATTACCAAATGTCATTATGACTGTCAAAGCTTATTATCAAATCAATAACTCATAGTTTACGGTTTTTAATGGATGCCCCATTATTTCACCATAACCACAATCTCCTCTTACAAAATCATTCACTCTATAAAACTCTTCTGCTTGAACATTACCAACTTCAACTTCCACAATAATCTTATGTGCTTTGATTTTTACTTCATTTTGTAAATATTGAATTAATAAGGTACCTATACCCGATCTTTGATGAGTTGGTAAAACATAAGTTGCGAGAAGATAACAAACATCATCTTCCACTTGAAAATAAGCATAAGCAACAATTAAATCATTTTCAGTGGCCACCAAAACTTCTTTTTTATTAATACGCTCTCTTAAATGATCATCAGTATAATTCTCTTTTATAAATTGATCTTGAATATGCTCAGGAATCATCGATTCATAAGCCTGTGCCCAGGTTATTTTAGCAATTAAACGAATTGCGGGAATATCCTCAAGAACTGCATGTCTAATCATATCGACACCTAACCTTTCAATTTAATTATAAAGACTTTTAAGTCAAATGCAATTATTTGTAAATTTATTATATTATGTTATTCACCAATTATTTAATTATTATCATGCCAATTAGGGTATAATGATAATCATATAAGAGAGGAAGATTAACTTGAGTAAAACTTTATATTTACATGAAAACACAGCAATCATTAACTTTAACCAAGGATTTCCTGATAGAAATGTCAGTATTATTAATAGCGAATCCTATAAAAAATTATTAGAAGCATACATCAATCAAAGTTCTCGACACAATATCAAGAGACTAAGAAAATATATAGACGGTGACCTTGTAGAAGAAATCATTGAATTCACAAGACAACTTCATGTCTATAACTTAGAGGACATTAAACATCCACTAATTCAAGACAAAAAACTTGTCGCAAACTTGATTGAAGAAGTCTATGAATTTTGGAGAAACTATCAACGTTGCTCCGTTTTACACCTAGGTAAAAAGTCACCTGCACAAACAGTAAATTTCATCGAAAGAGATACCGAATTTAATCGTGTTCTCTTATCATTTTACCGAAATCTACAAGAAAAAATTCAAGGTCGTAAAAACAAAATCTATAGACAATTAAAAGCAGGAACAAACGCTTCCGTTTCAGTTATAGAAAAAGAAACACTCATTCCGGAAAAATATGATAGCTATAGAAATATATTGTTTGTAGATTCAGTGCTACTACACTCGCCACTAATTCTACATCCAAAAACAAACAAAAGAGAAGGACACTTCCAAGAAACAGAGATCAATCCAATTGAAAATGTATGGTTATCAAAAGAAGACTTCTATTGCTATCCAGCAAAAGTTGGAAGCTTACTAGCATATGTTTATTTCCACAAAGACTTTATATTCTCAGGACTATCACTTGCTAACTTATTCGAACTAGCAACAACTGAAGAAATAGCTTCAAGAAAACCAGACATCATGGTTGTCTTTGGTAACAAAGAAGACAGCAACGATATGGTCTTCCACTATGACGAAGAAAACGATATGGTTGTATCAAAAATCGCATACCAAGACAAAATCGAATACTTTGGTTATATGAAGAAAATCATTCTAACAAGCTTTAATGTAGCCATGATGCACAGATCATATCTACCAATTCACGGAGCAATGGTCAATATCTATTTAGAAAACAAAGAAAAATACGGTGTTGTCTTCATGGGAGACTCTGGAGCAGGTAAATCAGAAATCATAGAAGAAATCGGAAATCTTGGCGACGATAAGATTGATCACATCGATGTCATCTTTGATGACATGGGTGTATTTATTGAAGAAGACGGTCAAATCTTCGCACAAGGTTCTGAAGTAGGAGCCTTTGTAAGACTTGATGATCTTGACCGCGGACTGCCATATCAAGCAATGGACCGAAGCATCTTCATGAACCCTGAATCAAACAACAATGCTAGAGTTATTATTCCAATCTCAACATACCAAACAATTTCCACAAACCATCCAGTTGATTTTTTCTTCTATGCAAACAACTACGATGACAAGATTGGACTAAAATTCTTTGACAATCTAGACGAAGCAAAAAATACATTTGTAGAAGGAAAAAGAATGGCTAAAGCCACTACACATGAAATTGGACTAACAAAATCATACTTTGCCAATCCATTTGGACCTTTACAAAAACCAGATGTCTGTGATCCTCTTATCGATCACTACTTCAAAGCATTAAATGAAACTGGTGTTAAATTAGGAGAAGTTTATACCAATCTTGGTGTTGAAGGAAGAGACGAAGAAAGTCTTAAACAATCAGCCCAAGCTGTTCTCGATTTATTAATTAATAAGGAATGAAATCATTAGAAATACTTGCCAAGTTTTTTAAATCCATAGAAAACATTCAATTAGAAAAACAAAATCAAAATTACGAGGGACTTGTATTCTACGAATCAAATTATAATGTTTATATTCGATCTAGAATAGCTCGGAAAACCAATAAAAAAGATGGTTACTTTGTTTCTTTTTGGACAAAAGATGAGCAGGGAAATAATGAAGCTTATTCCTATCAAAACAGCCCTGATTACACTGCCATCATCATCGATAAACATGGCCTGTTTCTTTTTCCCAAAGATATTCTCTTAAAAGAAGCGATCTTAAAAAGTGAAAGTTCCAAGGGTAAAATGGGAATCAGAGTTTATCCACCGTTTTGTTCTCAATTGAATAAAAATGCTGAAAGAAGCCAAAGATGGCAATGCAAATATTACCATGATATTAAAAAGATAGACTCGGATTAAATCCTTGTCTATCTTTTTTTTATTCAATATCAAACACTTTACCCGTATTGAGTTTGTTATTGGGATCAAATGCTAGCTTAACTCTTTGTAAATATTTAATGTATACTGGATCCATCATTTGGTAAAAGTATTTTTTCTTAATCAAACCAATACCATGTTCCGCAGAAGGTAAACCTTGAAATTCCTTTATCTTACCATAAAGCAATTCCAACACTTTATCACGTCTTTCATCCCAGTCTTTTTGAGATAAATCTCCTCTTAGAACACAAGTATGAAGATTACCATCACCCGCATGACCAAAACTCATAATCTCCAAACCATATTCTTCTTCTAATTCCTTTGTATAGTCATATAAATCAGCAATTAAATGAACAGGAACTGTTTCATCCAAGGTAACTTGTTCAGTATAATTAACAACTGCCTTTAATAAGTTATCACGTAATTTCCAAACATCACTGCTTTGTTTTGCATCTAATCGAACAAAATCTGCAGCATCTTCTCGAACAAGCTCTTCAAGTTTTAGTATCTGCTCTTCGATAAATTCATTAGAATTTCCATCAAGTGTTAGTAATAAGAATGCTTTACCTTGCTCAGTAACAAAAGGAATCTTTGTTTCATTTATACTCATCTGCAACATATCTTTTTCAAAGAATTCTAATGCAGAAGGAGCAAGTCCAGCCTGTAAAATCTTATTAACATTAGCACTAGCAATATGTAAATCATCAAAAGCTAAAACTAATGATTCACTAATCTGTGGTAAGGGAATTAATTTCAATTTAATCTCTGTGATAATTCCTAAAGTACCCTCTGATCCAATAAATAGATGTTTTAAATCATAACCAGAACTAGATTTTATATTTTCACTACCAAGTTCCAAAGTCTCACCACTTGCTAAAACAATTTTTAATGCACGGACATAATCACGTGTTACACCATACTTTAAAGCACGCATGCCACCTGCGTTAGTGGCTATATTTCCCCCAATGCTTGAATTTTTAGATCCTGGATCTGGTGGATAAAAGAAATTTCTACTTTCAACATATTCTTGTATTTCTTGCAACTCTACTCCAGGTTCAAGACTTAAAGTCATAGTTTTTGGATTCAATTCAATAATTTTATTCATCTGACTCATATCAATAATAATAGAATTTAGGTTAGGAAATGTAGCAGCTGAAAGCCCAGTACCAGATCCTCTTGCAATTATACTTAAGTCATGAGAATTAGCATACTTGACAGCGCTTACAACTTCCTCATGATTTTGTGGAATAAACACAGAATGAACCCCTTCACTTTTCCCAAGAAATTCATCTTCAATGTAGAAGTCTGGAACTTCTGTGCCACGATAATATTTAATATTTAAGTCTTCGATTTTCATATAAGCCTCCTTAAATACAATTATATAGATTAAGGGCTTTATTCCCACAACTTTGCTCAAAAACAATAAAAAAAATAAGTGCCGTTTGGCACTTATTTATAGAGTTTTATATATTCATCTTTCAACATTCCATAAGCAATTAAATTAACTGCTTCACCATTTTGAAAGAGCATCTCTCGCATTTCACCTTCTTTGATGAAACCCATTTTTTCATATAGAGCAATTGCTCTTTTATTTGTCGAGAATACATGAAGATAAAGACGATTCAGATTTAAACCATAGAAGCCGCAATCAAGAAGTTGCTTCATAATTTCAGTTCCAAATCCCTTACCCCAATAATCTTTATTACCAATTACAATCGCAAGCTCAGCATGACGATTTCTCTCATCTAAATTCATGAAGGCACAGGTACCTAAAGGAACCTCACCGTCATAAGCAATGAAAGTTAAACCCTCGACCATTCGCTGGCACCACTCTTCAACCTCTTCAAAAGACATTGGGCGAATGAATCCTGATTGATCATATTGAGCAACCTCTGGATCATTACGCCAGGAATAGTATAGTGGAATATGCTTATTTGAAAACTTTTCAAATCTTAACATAGATTTCTCCTTTTATTGAACTAAACCAAGGTATGGAGCAATTGAAATTATAATTGCGGCTGCAAATAATAATGTTAATAATATTTTAACAGTAAACTTTAAGTAACGGTCATAAGGAACATTCACAAGTTCTAACGTTCCCATAAGCGTAGCTCCTGGATATAAACCTGACATGAAGTTTACCCCAGCCGCAAATGCACTAATTAAGATAATTTGTCCTCCTGCTGCACCTAAAGTACTTGAAGCAAATAAAGCACTTGCTACTGCACCAAGGATTGGCATTGAGATTCCAGCAACACCACTTGTTGATTGAAGGAATAAACCAATTAATACATAAGCTGACATTGCAAAGATACCAAAGATCCATAACGGAACTGAGGATAGTGCTGATGAAATCCAGTAAATAAATGTGATTGACATTCCTTGTGTAGAATTACCCATGATAATTGCAATACCACGAGCAATTGCTAAAACAACAACAACACCGAGTAGATCTTTAAGACCATCAATAAATACATTTAAAAATTCCATTTCAGACATTTTGTTGATCACTTTTAAAACTAAAGCACCTATCAAGAATAAGAATGCAAATTCATTAAAGCCCCATGTTCCAAAAGGACTAATATGAGATGCTCCTAAAAGATTACCTAATACTGGAACTTTTGCTAGAGCAACAAACGGTGCATTCACAATTCGATAACCTGTTTCACCCGTTAATTCTAACCATGGGAAGAAACCAACGATCATCAAAATAACCAATATTATAAAGACAGCAACAGATTGTTTACGTTCTTTTGTAAACTCTGGCATTTCAGATTTCTGATCACTTAATGTATTTATATCCTCTAAATCAGCTAAAACAGATTTACTTGGATTTTCTTTTACTTTTTTCGCATACGAAATAACATATGTTGTCGCTATAATATACAAAACAATAAAAGTAATTGAACGTAAAATAATACCTGAACCTAAAGTCAATTCAGGATTACCAATTGCCGATACTGCAGCACCAGTTGAGAATGGGTTAACAACACTTGCCATATTACCAACCGTTGATCCTACAAAAAGAACTGCTAGACCAGTCATAACATCATAGCCTGCAAGCACAAACATCGGTACAACAACTACAGCAAACGCTGTGATTTCTTCCCAAAAGCCAAATGAAGTTCCTAATAAAGCAAATACAAACATCATAATTGCTATTAAGACAGAACCTTGGAAACTATTTAATAAACTTCCAATTCCAGCTTCTAAAGCTCCTGTATCATTTAAAACAGCAAGGAAACCACCTGCAACCAGGATTCCTACACCAACATCAGATGCTGATTGAAATCCTTGAATTGGTGCCATTAGGACATCCCACAAACCAAATGGTTGCATACCTTGTCCTCTTAAAATTTCACCACTATCACTTAATATTGCATCTAAAACAATTTGCCCACTTTCACGATCAAAAACAGATTGCGGTATAAAATACGATAGGATTGCCGTTAATACTAAGGCAATTGAAACTATCGTATACGCACTAGGCATCTTAAACTTACGCTTCATTTTTCTTTACCACTAAGTTCATGAATGCTTCTACATAAACTTCCATTGCTAATTTCATATCTTCTATAACAATATACTCATTTGCCTGATGTTCAGTTTTCTCACGTCCTGGGAAAACAGCACCAAATGCAACAACATTTTCCATAGCACGAGCATAAGTTGCTCCACCACTTACAATTGGCTCAGATTTCATATCACCACTTATATTTTGATAAGCAGTCATTAATCCTTGAATTAAATCAGATTCTCTTTCAACATAAATTGAAGGTAAATAATCATATAATTCAGGAACAATTCGATAATTATGGCATGATTTTTTTAAGCCTTCATCAACATTATCCTTAGAGAATGTAACAGGGAAACGCATATCAATACCAACTTTTTGAATGTTTTTGTTAAATTCAACTTTACCAACATTAAGCATTAATTTTCCAGAAACTTCATCTTGAACATCTCCATAAAGACCCTTACCATTTGGATCAGCTAATACTTCAACAATGAAATCTATCATACGATTTCTCTTACCAGCCTTGTGTAAAGCTGTTGCTGCGTAAACAATAGCATTTTCACCTTGATCAGCAGCCATCGCATGCATAGCTTTTCCATAAACGGTAATATCTTCACCATCAATTTCATAACGATATCCTAATTCATCTAAAGCTTTAATAACTTCTTCATCTTTATCAATAAAAGCTTGTGAAGGAACAGCGTTTAATGGACCGCCACCTTCTAATCTAATATCTGAAATTTCATGTGAAATTAAGAAATACTCAATTAAACCTTTTTCAGCATATGTTAATGGGAATGATGAATCAGGAGTAAATCCCATTGAAGGAATTTCTTCTTTTGCTGTATAAGCTTTCATACATCTCCATAAAGACTCTTCATCAGTACCAAAAATAAACCTTACTCGTTTATCCAATTCATAACCCTCATCAAGGATTAATTTTAATGAGTGCATAGCTGCAAGAGTAGGTCCTTTATCATCAGAACTACCACGTCCATAAAGTTTTCCATCACGTTCCACTAATTCAAATGGATCAGTATTCCAATCATTGATATCTCCTACAGGAACAACATCAATGTGGCCCAAGACACCGAATAGTTCCTCTCCTTCACCAATTTCAGCATAGCCATAATAACCCTCAGGGTCGATATATGTACTGAAACCCATTCTACGAGAAATATTTAAAATTTCCTCTAAAGCCTTTTGTATTTCAATTCCAAAAGGTTTGTGTCCTTCTTCATCCAAGACACTTGCAAACGATACTAAACTTTCTAAATCTTTTTGATAATCTTCAAAAATTTCATTAATTTTATTTTTTGTATCCATATCTATATCCTCCTACATTTACATTGTACCAAATTTGACCATAAGGCTAAAGGAAAGAACGCTTTTATTTTTTACATAGATAAATTGTCAAATTAAGTGCAACACCTATTTTCCATAAAGTATTTCTTTAGGTGTTTTAAACTTAATGCACTT
>CAZRNT010000011.1:0-19053 GCA_964601525.1 uncultured Erysipelothrix sp. | reverse complement strand
ATTTAAGTCTTTTATCTCGTTTAACTGTTTAATTAGAGAAGATTCTTTAGATTCTAAAAATCCCATAAAAGCAAAAGGATGAACCACAAGTCCTGATGCGACCAAACCATTCAGAAATGCTGAACTTCCCGAAATAGGTACAACATTATAACTTTTATTCACAACTTTTTGCACAACTCTATAACCGGGATCACTGATTAATGGATATCCTGCGTCACTAATAAGAGCTATATTTTCACCTTGAGCTAGTTTTAAAAGTATATCTTCACTTGCTTTATCCTCATTAAAATCATGATAGGACATCATTGCTGTTTCAATACCAAAATGCTTGAGTAAGAATTGCGAATTTCTGGTATCTTCTGCTGCAATAAGATCAACTTCCTTTAATACTTCAACTGCCCTTGGACTCATTTCATTTAAATTACCTATAGGAGTTGCGACAAGAAATAGGGTAGCTACGTCATTTTTAAAACTTTTTTGGATCATTTTATCTCCTTAATACTTAAAAAGTATGTAAATTGGTCAATAAGTAATTTTACATTAACACCTGGTCTAATTCGATCTTGAATATTGCTTATAATTTCTTTGAGATCATAATCATCACTCAATTCAAACATCATAATTAAATATTCACTGAATTGATTTAGATCTAATTTAAGAGTGTTAATTAGATTTGCATTCAATAGTGCCGATGCTTCAACCTTATCCCTTTTATACTTAAGTAAAAAATCATTAATGCTATCAAAAAAAGTATGATAGATATTTGAATCTAAATAGGATTGTAATTCCTCATAATTTTGAGACAATGGCAGTAATGCATCGATCATTTTTTCATCATATGCTTCTTCTAATGCTTTTTCTTTTAAATCATGAAGAGATACATCATCAAGTGTTAAAACTAAGCATCGTGAAATAATTGTATCTAATACTCGATTGAGAGAATTTGTAGAAAGAATTGCAGTTATGTCCGAGCTTGGCTCTTCTAGGAATTTCAATAAACTATTTAATGCTTGCGGTGTTGCTTTATCGACTTCATTAATAATATAAACTCTTTTTTGATTTTCCTCTAAAGCTGTTTGGCTTAAATCAATTTTTAAATCAATAATATCGTCTTTTTTTATTCGTTCATTATCTGGATTAATAATTGATAAACTAGCGTGCTCATTCAGCAAAACTTTATTGCAATTATCACATTTAAAACAAGCTCCTTCTTCCTGCTCTTCACAAAGCAGTGACATTGCCATATATCTTGAAAGATCGTCTGTTTTCTCTCCATTAAGTAAGTAAGCATGTGAGACCATCTTTTTTCTTTCTTGACGATGAAAAAAGTTTACTATTCTCTTTTGCTGATTTAAGATTTTATTCATTAATTTTATCCTCGATAATTAATAAGCTTGATTTCAATACTTCTTCTATTTCTTGACTAGCATCGACTCTTTTTATGCGATTCGAATACTTTTCTAAAAGCATTTGATATCCTTCATAGACTTTATCATGGAATTCTTTTCCTTCTTGTTCTAAACGATCTTTAAATCCACGCTTACCTATTCTTTGCATACCAATTTCTGGATCTACATCAAAAAATAATGTCAGATTGGGCATACAGTTTTCTATAGCAAATTTATTGATTTGAAAAACCTCATCAACACCAATTTCGCGAGCGTATCCTTGGTAAGCTAAGGAACTATCTATGAATCGATCACATAAAACGATTTTATTGTCATCAAGTGCTGGAATAATTTTTTCAACAACATGTTGTCTTCTACTTGCTGCATATAATAACGCTTCTGTTCTATCATCCATTTCAGTATTGTTTGGATCTAAAATTAAAGAACGTATTTCTTCAGCAATCGCAATACCACCTGGTTCTCGAGTTACTAAAACATCATAACCTTGAGTTTTTAATTCTTTTGCTACTTCTTGAATAATTGTTGATTTACCGCTGCCTTCTGGGCCTTCAAAACTTATAAATAATGACATGCTGACACCTCTTTTTTATAATTATAACATGGATTAATGACCTTTACTTAAGCATGTGTTAGACTAAAATAAGTAGGAGGATTTATGAAACCATTTAAAAAGAAATACAGTGGTAAGATTGTTGATGTATACGATGTTATGTTTGATGATTTTGAAGCTGAAATTTTACATCACTCTGGTGGTGTGTGTATAGCAGCCACTCATGATGATAAGGATTTTTATTTTGTTGAACAATTTCGTTATGGTGTAGATAAAAATTTAATTGAATTTCCGGCTGGGAAAATTGATCCGGGTGAGAGTCCAGAAACAGCAGCTCATCGTGAATTAAGAGAAGAAATTGGTTTTGAATGTAATAATTTAATTCCATTAGGTTATGTTTATCCTTCACCTGCATACTTGGATGAAAAATTATTCTTATATTATGCCAGTGATTTAAATTTTGTTGGACAGGATTTAGATGAAAATGAAGAACTAAGAGTCTTTCAAAAGGATTTAGAATGGTTAAAAAAAGGAATTTTAGAGAATGAAATTACTGATAGTAAAACGATTGCTCTTTATGTAAGATTAAAACACTATTTGAATAAATAAAAAATGCAACCAATTTGGTTGCATTTTATTATCTTTTAGTTTTTGGAAGAATAAATACTTGTTCTTCTGATTTGGAAAGTAGGTGAGTTCCTCTTGCGTAGTTTTGTACGTAAGTAGGGTCTTTCAACTTTTCCTTCTCAAGCGTTAGTTCACTTTGTCTTGTAGACAATGTTTCTAACTGATGCTCAACAAGTTTTAAATCTTTATTTAATTTATAGGTTGTAATTATTTCTTTAATTGAATTCGTCATGAAAAAAGCTAGTAATAACAATCCAATAACTGCAGCAACTAGTGCTCCGATTCTACTGGGTTGACTCTTCTTCCTTTTAAGTGTAGCTTGGGTCATTTGTTTTTGTCATCTTCTTTCTACTCTTTAATTTTATTATACTGACATTCTTTAATATTGCAAGAGTTGTCAGCACTCTTTAATATCTTAAACATCCAA
Organism: uncultured Erysipelothrix sp.; assembly: GCA_964601525.1. Taxonomy (GTDB): domain Bacteria; phylum Bacillota_I; class Bacilli_A; order Erysipelotrichales; family Erysipelotrichaceae; genus Erysipelothrix. Next base: position 16,040 of record CAZRNT010000011.1, on the reverse strand, counting down.
GAGTTTATACATCATACCATCTTTATGGAATAATTTGGGGTCTAATTCAATTATTTCACATAAAATTCGTTTATGTTCAAAATTAATTTCAATAATATCGCCAACAAAGACCTCTGTTGATGGTTTAGCAATTTTATCGTTTACTTTGACACGATCTTCACTTGCTAACTGTTTGGCAATTGCTCGTCGTTTAATAATTCGTGATACCTTTAGGTATTTATCAAGTCTCATTGTCTGCCTCCTTTACCTCATCTAAAATTTGAATTAAAAATCTTATCCATTCTGTATTCGTTGGTATCATTATAACAATTTTTTGTTTAATATACTTTACTTCTATATCATATGACATTTCTGAAACAATTTGAAATAAGTGAATTCCATCGACTTTACTAGAATATTCTTGAGTAAAACTAAGTTCTACTCTTTGAGGTTTTTCTTGGAAACTTTCGATTCTTTCGTCATTTAAAAGTAGTTCTAAACGAATCTTCTCTAATAATAGGTCTACAGCTTCTGGAAGCTTACCATATCTATCTTCAACACTTTCATAAAATTCTCTATACTCTGACAAATTACTAATTGCTTGAATTTCTTGGTAAAGATCTAATTTCTCACTATCATTAAAGGTAAATTCTTCAGGAAGATAACCACTTGCATTAATACGAATCTCATCTTTCTCTTCTTTTTTCTCAATTCCTTTTCTTTGATCGATAGCTTCTTTGAGTAATTCTACATATAGATCCATCCCAACTGTATCTATAAATCCTGATTGATTTGCACCAAGCATTTCACCAGCTCCACGAATACTCAAATCTCTCATAGCTATTTTATAACCACTTCCCAATTGAGAAAACTCTTTAATTGCTTGAAGTCTTTTTTGGGCTATCTCGCTAAGGTTTTTCTTTTGAGGAACAACAAAATAGGCGTAGGCTAAGCGATCACTACGTCCTACTCTACCTTTAATTTGATAGAGTTGAGAAAGTCCAAAATGATGAGCATTATCTACAATCATGGTATTTGCATTTGGTATGTCAATTCCTGTTTCGATAATTGTAGTACATACTAAAACATTTATTTTTTTATTGATAAATTCATACATAATATCTTCAATACTATTTTTATCCATCTGACCATGAATAACACCAACTTTAGCTTCCTCAATATCCATTGCTATGCTGTTAGCTACAGTATAGATTTGATTGACATTATTAAATAGGTAAAAGACTTGGCCATTCCTTCTTATTTCTTTCAATATGACATCATGGAGGGTCTTTTTATTCTTTTCTATTACATATGTCATAATTGGAAGACGATCTTGGGGTGGGGTATTTAATTGTGATAAAGATCTAAGCCCTACAAGAGACATTTGTAATGTCCTTGGGATTGGTGTTGCACTTAGTGATAAAACATCGACCATGGCCCTGTATTCTTTGATTTTTTCTTTATGCTCGACACCAAATCTTTGTTCCTCATCAATAACTAGGAACCCTAAATCTTTGAATTTTATATCCTTGGAAAGAACACGGTGAGTCCCAATTAAAATATCCACTTTTCCTTGCTTAACATTTTCTATTATTTCTTTTTGCTTCTTATCAGGAACAAATCGGTTTAATAGTTCTATATTAACTGGATAATTTTTAAAGCGATCAACAAATGTTTGATAATGTTGTGAACTTAGAATTGTGGTTGGACATAAGAATACTACCTGTTTTTGATCAAGGACAGCTTTAAAGCTTGCTCTGATGGCTACTTCTGTTTTGCCAAATCCGACATCTCCACTTAATAAACGATCCATAGGTTTATTACTTTGCATGTCTTGCTTAATTTCGAAAATTGCTTGTTCTTGATCTTTTGTTAGAGGGTGGGGGAACTCTTTTTCAAATTGTTTTTGTAATTCATTGTCTTCACTAAAAGCATAACCTTCCTGCTCCAAACGTTGAGAGTAAATCTTAATTAACTTATCAGCTATTTGAGCCACATCCTCTTTAACTTTTGCTTTATTTCTTTCCCAAGTATCTGTTCCTAATTTATTAAGCTTGACTGCAGTGGCATCAGAGGACATATATTTTCTTACTAAATGAAATTTTTCTAATGGTACAAAAAGTTCATCTCCATCTTTGTACATAATTCTCATGAAATCTTTTTCTATATCATCATAATTACGGGTTGTGATTCCCATATACTTACCAATTCCATATTGACGGTGGACTACATAATCATAGGTTCCTAGATCTTGTAAACGTTCTAAACTTTCTGCCTCAAAAAATTTGTTATCATACTTGAATGTTCTTCCACCTTGATTGAGAACTTCCTCAGCACTAAAGATATCAAGCTCTAAATCATCAAAACTTATACCTACATCAAGATGACTTTTACTTAAATAAAGACCTTTTTTCTTAGGATAACTTTGCGAATTTTTATAATCAATTCCTAAAAAGTCTAAACGGGAATATAAAGATTCTTGATTTTCTTCGTTTATAACAATAATTTTTGGTCTTTTAAAACTTTGTGTTTCAATCCATCTTAGTTTTTCATCTGAATTATTAAAATTTAAACGATTTTCATGCCAAGGTATTATGTACTCTGACTTTGCTTGATATTCATGAACATTGCAGCCGTTTTTCAAATAGTGATTTATTGAAATGAAGTTATTGTTAGTATCAACTGTTTGTTTCAAATCCTTTTGTTCTTTAATAAAACTTTCGCTGTCAATTAAATACGCTTCTAATTCTCTAGTCACTGCTTCAATTGGACTAATATAAGTTCTTGCTTCATCTTTATCAATGAAATCTAAAATACTTTCTGAATTTTTCCAAAGACCTAGAAAGGGATACATTGTGTGCTCATAGTTATTTTGACTCAATTGATCAAGATCAATTGATAGATTATCAATAAGTTCTTGATCATCTTTTATCATTTCTTTAATCTCTTCAACAATTTTGTTACTTTCTTCATTTTCTAACATTACTTCACTTGCAAAGATTATTCTAACTTTATCTATGCTCTCTATGGATCTTTGACTTTTTATATCAAAGAAACGAATGCTATCAACAAGATCATCAAAGAATTCGATTCTAATTGGATGGGAATAATTAGCAGGGTATACATCAAAAACACCACCTCTAAAACTAAAGCAAAGTGGCCTGTCGACATATTTTACACGCTGATAACCCATATTATGTAATTTTACAATGAGCTCTTCTCTTTTAATTTCCTCATCAATTTTTAAATCTAAAATCATTTCCTTAAATTTATTTTTACTACTGATTTTTCTTACTATGGCAGAAGGATGAGTTATTAAGATATCGTATTCATTGTTTAAAACCTTATAGATGGTATTTAATCGTTCTTCCTTTAAGACATCTGATTGGGAAATTGCTTCAACTCTTAGGGAGGTTTCATGGACATAGTGTATTGCTTTAATCTCAGGATCAAGTCTTAAAATCATTTCATATAAATTAATGACTTGTTGGTCATTTTCTTTTATAATTACTTGCTTTTTAGGACTTTTATATTGAGCTCCAACAATTAACATTGCTTCTTGAAGAATAGATAAATGGGCAAAATTTTCTTCCAGTTTTGCCCATGATTTGACTAATTCCTGTTCTTTTAGATATTCCTTAAACCAATTCATTTTTGATTATACACATTCATAAGTTCATTAAGTGATTTTCCATCAATGTATTCCATAATAAACTCTGAAGCCTTTCCAATAGATACATCGCTATCTATTTTTCCTAATACATATTTTACAGTATCGATTTTTGGATTTTTCCCTATTCCTACTCTTAATCTAGGAAATTCATTGTGTCCAAAATGATCAATGATATTTTGAATTCCTTTCTGACCTCCGGAGCTGCCTTTTGTTCGAATTCTCATTCTTCCTATATCTAAATTCATATCATCGCTAATTACCAAGACGTTTTCAGGATCTATGTCGTAGTAATTTACAAACTTAATAACTGATTCTCCTGATAGATTCATAAATGTTTGTGGTTTAATAAGTACTATTTTTTCATTGTTGTGAAAAAACTCTGCGTATTTTGCATTGAATTTGCTTTGTTCAATGGTTAAACCTAATTTATTTGCTACATCATCTAAAACTAAAAAACCGACATTATGTCGGGTGTTCTCATATTTTTTTCCTGGGTTTCCTAATCCTACAATAAGTTTCATAATTTCCTCCGCATTACTAATATTTTAACATGTTTAGATTAAAAAAATAAAGAACAAGGATTGTCCTTATTCTTTATTCTTATCATACATAATTTTTAAATGTCTATTTCTGCCTGATCCTTCACTTTGAGTTTTGATGTTAGGCATGTTTGATAACTCTTTATGAATTACTTTTCTTTCATCGTTTGACATTGGATCTAATGCTGCATCAACTTTTGTTCTCTGAACTGTTTTCGCAACTCGAACTGACATAGCTTTTAATTTTTGATATCTGTTCTTTTTATAATTATTAATATCTAATGTTACATAGAATCGACGTTTGAATTTTGAGCTAATAACATTTCTAATTAGATTTGACATACCATTTAAGGAAGAACCATTTTTTCCAATTAGAATTGCATTGTTATCTGCATCTAAATCAATGTTTACATTATTTCTACTTACGACTACTTGACAGTTGACTTCAAGTCCAAGTCCTTCAAAGAAATTACGGAAATATTCTTTCACAAATTCTTCAACATCTTTTGGGGCGAAAACTTCCGCTGTTACACTTGCACCCAGTCCTAAAAATCCTGATTTTTCCTCTAGTATATGATAAGTTAATTCATCAACACTTGTTTCTTTTTCTAAAGCTACATTATTAAGTAAATCTTCGATTGTGCGTGCAGTATATTGCTTCATATTATCCCCTTTCTTTTAATTGTTTGAATATTTATGTTGTATGTATAATGTTTGAGCTAATTGAGTCATTGCTGTAATCATCCAGTATAAACTCATTCCTACACCCCAGCGTAATGCTAATACTACAATCATCACAAGTGAGGTATACATCATTGTATTAGCACTTGCAGGTGCTGATTGATTTGGGTATTTCTTCATTTTTTTCTTTGTTAAGTATTGTGGTAAGAACATGGATAAGAATTGGAATACAGCCATTAATACAAAGATTCCGATATAAACTGCATTTCCTTGTTTGAATCCATCTAAAGGTGTTGCGGAAAGTGGTTGTCCAAACACATTACCATTTATGATTTGCTCTGCTCTCATAACAGCTTGGTACATAGCAATCATGATTGGAATTTGTAAAAAGGCTCCACCTAATGCACCCATTGGGTTAATTCCATGTTTTTTAAAGAGTTGTTGGAGCTCAGTTGCTTTTTGCATTTTTGAGTGTTCGTCATCTCTTCCACGGTATTTTTCTTCGATTCTTGCTTGATCTGGTGCAATTTCTTGCATCTTTTGTTGTTGAACTGTTGCTTGAACTGTTAATTTCAATGTTAATAATTTAATTAAAATTGTAACAATGAAAATTGATAATAGTGCTCCTAATTTTGAAGCAAAGAAGTTTAATAATTGAGCTATTGGCCAAACTATTAAGGCACTGAACCATCCTTCTTTTGAAAAATTCCATGCATCTCCTATGGAAATAATTTTATCTGCCATTACTTTACCCGTTTTTGGATCTATAACATTCGTACATCCTGTCAGGGCAATTAATAGCACTGCAATTAATAATAATTTTTTATACTTTTTCATAGTACTCTCCTCACTTGACATCCACCTTACATTTTAACTGTTTTTAGGAGTTTTTCCAAGTCATTTCGATTTTCTTCAAATGTTTTGGTGAAATATCCACGTTTAACTAAGACAATGTAGTCATATTTGTGTTTTTGGCAGTCTATTTCTCGAATCATATTCGTGATTTGTCTTTTTGTTTTATTACGTAGCACTGCATTTCCTAATTTTTTTGATACCGCAATCCCATAACGAGATTTATCTTCTTCTTTTTCTTTGATATACACAGTATAGGATCCTGATGTTTTATATCGTCGTTTTTGAATTATTTCATCGAATTCTTGACTGCTTGTTATTCTTCTATTTTTTTTCATCTCTACAAAAAAGTCACCCGTCTTGGGTGACCATTTACGCTGTTAAATCTTTTCTACCTTTTTTACGACGACGGGCAACGACGCGACGACCGCTTGAGGTTTTCATGCGTGCTCTAAAACCATGAGTTTTTTGATGTTTCCTTTTACTCGGTTGATATGTTCTTTTCATATGAAAAGCACCTCCAATTCTTTATACAAGAGTAAATGCTTTAGAATTATATAAGATATATGAATAAATGTCAATTATTCTTATATATTGTCGTTGTCTGACATTAATATTTAAAAATTGTCGACATGTGGATAACTATTACTTTCCCACTTTTGATTTTATTAACAATTTTTATTAATACCCAAAGTATTAACAGTGTTATCCACATAAGTTATCAACACTTTGTGGAAAAGTTGATAAGTCCATCTCACGCACTATACAAGAGTATTTAAGGTGTTGAATACTTGTTTATAACTTAAATAAATTCAGAGGTAAATGAACTTGTTAACATAGCTGTGGATAAATGATAATTGTCCACAAGTTATCCACATTTAAAATTTTGTGGACAAATGTGGATAACTTGTTTATAATCACTCTTTAAGCCTTATTTCATAATTTTGTATTGTGGATAAGCTGTGGGTATCTTTTTTTTGCCATGGAATTGTGTTTTTAATTTGCTATTATAGAAATAAAGGAGAAGTGAAATATGTCAACTTTGCAATTTTATTTAGATGATGTTTGGACAAATGTTAAGCGATCCATTAAAGATAGTAATCACTTTGATGAACCCATTTACAAAACTTACTTTGAAGAATCGCGACTCGCTTCTTTAAATGATACTAAGGCCATAATCTTAGTTCCCACTTATTTACAAAAAATAATCTTATTGGAAGAAATGCCGATTATATCTGATACTTTAAATAGTGTTTTGGATAAAGATAATATTGCATGTGAGATATTTTTAGAAAGTGAATTTAAAGAAAGCGCACCTGTTGTTTCAAATGAAAAGAAAATAGAGCCTAAAAATCGTGTAATTAGGAATGATGGGGTTAATCCGAAACAAACTTTTGATAATTTTGTTGTCGGTCCAAGTAATAAAGAAAGTCATTCTGCTGCTTTAGGTTGTGCTTATCGACCTGGTCAATTTTATACTCCCTTATTTATATATGGGAATTCTGGACTTGGAAAAACACACTTATTAAGTGCGATAGGTAATTATATTAAAAAATTAAATCCTGATGCAAAAGTACTCTATACATCAAGTTCCGATTTTGTAAGAAAGGTTGCAAGTACCATTGCAACAGGGTCAATTGAGACTTTTAAAGAAGAAATGTATCAGTTAGATGTATTATTAATTGATGATATTCAATTTCTTGCTGGAAAAGAGAAGTCTCATGAGATTTTCTTCCATATATTTAATGAGTTAATTTATAATAAAAAACAAATTGTTATTACTAGTGACCGTTTACCTACTGAAATCAAGGGTTTAGAAGATCGTTTGATTAGTCGTTTCTCATCAGGATTATCAGTTGGTGTAGATTCACCAGAATTTGAAACTTCCTTAGCAATTCTTGAGGTTAAAATTAAAAACGAAGGTTTAGATATGTCCTTATTTGATGATGAAGTACTTCATTACATTGCAGCAAACTTCTCGAAAGATGTTAGAATGCTGGAAGGAGCCTTAAATCGATTATTATTCTACTCAATTGAATTTTCACGTCATGAGCATATTGATATAAATATAGCAATGAATGCATTTAAAACAGGAGGAGAGCCAATTCATTCTAAGGATTTGGATACTCGAACCATTAAAAGAATAGTTGCTGATTATTATGGACTCACTCAAGCTCAACTTGTTTCAAAATCACGTACCAAAGCAATTGCGAATGCGAGACATATTGCGATTTATCTTTGCAGAAAACATTTAGACCTACCTTATAATAAAATAGGTGAAGATTTTGGTAATAGAGATCACTCAACGATTATAAATTCATGTGACAAGATAGAAAAGAACTTAAAAACAGATCAATTATTAGCAAAAGCAATCTATGAGATAGAAAATAAAATTCTTTAATTATCCCCACGTTTACACAATCTATCAACAGGGTAAAAACTTAATAATAAGCCTTAGATAGTGGATATTTGGAATCTATCCACATATCCACAGCCCCTAATAGTATTAATTCATTAAAGAAGTATTATATATAACACATGCGTGTAAGAATCTATGATATAATTATATAAAGTCTAATGGAGGTCATTATGAAATTTAGTATAAAGAAACAAGCGTTGTATAGAGTATTATCTTCAGTTGGAAGGGCTTCTTCAACATTTTCACCATTACCTATTTTATCTGGTATTAAATTTGAACTGAAAAATGATGCCTTAACATTAATTGCTAGTGATTCAAATATTAGTATTAAAGAATCTATTTTTGCTTCTAAAGATAATGAACTAACAATTTTAGAAGAGGGTAGTGTTGTTTTAGAATCACGCTATATTTTAGAATCAGTTAGAAAATTGGATAGTGATATCGTACACTTAGAAATTGTTGATGGTGCTTTAACACGTATAAGTGGAAATAATGCTGAATATATGATTAACGGTAGCAAATCTGATTTGTATCCAAACATTGATTTTACTCAACCTGAAAATAAATTTAAATTATCTGGTAAAGTTTTAAAGGAAATAATTGAACAGACATCTTTTGTTTGTTCAATTAGTGAAGATCGTCCAATTTTTACTGGAGTTAATTTTAAGACAGATGGCACTTTATTACATTGTGTGGCTACCGATAGTTATCGATTGGCTAAAAAAGTCGTTGATATTGGTGTTGAAATGGATTTTAATATTTCTGTACCTTCAAATAATCTTAATGAAGTATCAAAATCAATCCAAGATAACAGTGATGTTATTATCGCTGTATCAGATAAATTAGTTCAATTCTATGTTGATGACACTTTAATACAATCTAGATTAATTGATGGAATATTCCCAGACGTTAATCGTTTAATCCCTAATGAGTTTGGTTTTGAGCTCTTGATTAATAAAAATCATTTCATTACTGCAATAGACCGTTCTTCATTCTTAAAAAGCGAAGGCTATTGGACTGTTAAATTAGAAGCAAGTCAAGAAGGAATTGAATTAAGTTCTAAATCTCAGGAAATTGGTTCTTCTCAAGAAGTTTTAGAAGCAATTGACTACAAGGGTGGATTTTTAAAGATTTCCTTTAGTGGACGTTATATGATTGAAGCATTGAAATCCTTCAAAAATGATGAAATATTGATTAAATTTGTAGGAGAAATGCAGGCCTTCATTCTTGTAGATCCTAAGGACGATAGTATCTTACAATTGGTTTTACCTGTGAGAACTTTTGATTAATTATAATGACTAATATTAAGGAGTCTTACTTCAAAAAATAAGTAAGACTTTTTTTATGTCTACTATAATAGGAAAAGATGAAATTTTTCTTGTTTTGTAGTATAATGATAGAGTGTAAAAAAGGGTGGTAAGCATGAAAAAGGAAGATAAATACATCACATTAGGACAGTTTCTAAAGTTGAAGGATTATGTTAGTTCTGGTGGGGAAGCAAAACATTTGATTAATACTTTCTCAATTCAAGTTAATGGTGAAGATGATAATCGTCGTGGCAGAAAATTATATAATGGCGATGTAGTAATCATTAATGGAGATGAGTATGTAATAGAAGATGTTTATGCGGATTAGCAGTATAAAATTACGTCAATTTAGAAATATTTCTAGTTTGGAATTAAATTTTGATAAAAATTTGAATGTATTTATTGGTGATAATGGGCAAGGTAAAACAAATTTTATAGAGTCCATTGTATATCTTTCTTCAGGAAGATCCTTTAGACTTCAAAATGATTTAGGTTTAATTAAAGCAAATAGTAAATTTGCTGAAGTTAGTGCTGATATCACTAAAAAATCTGAGAATACGCATTTAAGAGCTGTTATCAGCGAAGAAGGTAAGTATTTTCAAGTAAATCATCAATCTTTAGGATTAATGAGTGATTTTATTGGAAATTTAAATGTTGTTTTGTTTAATCCTGATGATCTTCAATTTTTTTCTAGCACACCGCGAAAGCGACGAAGAGAAATTGATTTTGAACTTGGAAAAATATCAAAAAAATACATGGATCATCTTTCATTGGCTAGTAAGTTACTTAGTGAAAGAAATGCTTATCTAAAAACAAATAATATTGATCATGATTATTTAAATATTATAAGTGATCAATTAATTAATGAATCAGTTTATGTAATAAGACTAAGAAAGGCTTTAGTCGATAGAATAGAGCCGATTATTTCTGAAAAATATCGCTATTTAAGTGATAGTAATTCAAAAATAGAATTAGAATACAAAGCAGCAATTGCTGATTATGACAATATTGAAGAAGATTTAAAAGAAAAAATGAATGCAAGTTTAAATCGAGACTTAGATTTCAAAATGACTCATGTAGGAGTACATAGGGATGACTACATATTTAAAATAGACGGCATTCCTGTGAATGAAGTCGCTTCACAAGGTCAAAAGAGAATGATAATTTTATCGTATAAATTGGCTTTAGTGGATTTGATTTATAAAAGTGAAAAAGAATATCCGATTTTATGTTTGGATGATTTATTTTCAGAACTTGATAAAGAACGTCGTAGTAGAGTTTTAAATTCATTAAATCAAAAGATGCAGGTTTTTATTAGTAGTACTGATTTAGAATTTATTGATGTTAAAGACAATATTTCAGTTTTTAATGTCTCAGCAGGTGAAATTACCAAGGAGGTTAGTGCATGAATAACAAAGTAGAACATTCGTACACATCAGATGATATACAGGTTCTAGAGGGCTTAGAAGCAGTTAGAAAGCGACCAGGGATGTACATTGGTACAACTTCAGCTAGAGGTTTACATCATCTTGTATGGGAAATTGTGGATAATGCGATTGATGAAGCTTTAGCAGGTCATGCAAGTGAAATTACAGTTCATGTTGATGAAAACAGTATAATATCTGTTAAAGATGACGGACGTGGTATTCCGATTGGTGTCCATGAGAAAACAGGAGTTTCTACTTTAGAAACTATTTTTACTGTACTTCATGCCGGAGGTAAATTCGGAGGAGGAGCTTATAAAGTTTCAGGAGGACTTCATGGAGTTGGAGCTTCTGTAGTTAACGCTTTATCAGAGTTTCTAGAAGTTAAATCTTTTATTGATGGCACAGAATACTATGTACGATTTGAAAACGGTGGTGAACTGGTAGTTCCAATCGAGAATAGAGGAAGTACGGATCAAAAAGGTACTCATGTACGTTTTAAACCTGACCCAATTATATTTACAGAAACAACGGAATTCTCCCATGAAGTTCTTCGAGATCGTTTGCGACAAATGGCATTTTTAAATAAAGGTATTAAAATTATTTTTATTGATGATCGTATGGATGAAGAAGAAAAAGTTCAAGAATTCCAATATGAAAATGGTTTGTTAGAATATATTGAGTTTATGAATAAAAATAAAAACCCAATACATGAAGAAATTGTTTATGTTGAAGGTGAAGAAGAAAATATAATTGTTGAAGTATCGATGCAGTATAATGATGGATTTGTACCTAACATATATTCTTTCTGTAATAATATTAATACTCAAGAAGGTGGAACGCACGAAGATGGTTTCCGTCTAGCTTTAACACGTGTAATCAATAATTATGCAAGAGACAATAATTTACTGAAAAAAGATGAAGAAAACTTCCAGGGTGATGATGTTCGTGAAGGACTAACAGCAATTATTTCCGTTAAACATCCTGATCCTCAATATGAAGGTCAAACAAAAACAAAACTTGGAAACAGTGAAGTAAGAAGAATTGTTTCTAGTGTTTTTGGAAATCAACTGGAACGTTATTTAATGGAAAATCCAGAAGATGCAAAAATTATTATAGAAAAAGCGAAAGTGGCATCTAAAGCTCGTGTAGCTGCAAAAAAAGCTCGTGAACTCACTCGTCGTAAAGGGGCATTAGAAGTTTCATCACTTCCAGGTAAATTGGCAGATTGTTCTAATAGAAATCCTGCTGAATCAGAAATTTACATCGTGGAGGGTGACTCTGCTGGTGGTAGTGCCAAGCAGGGTAGAGATAGTAATTTTCAGGCAATATTACCGTTGAGAGGTAAGGTATTAAACGTTGAAAAATCAAGAGTTCATAGAATTTTTGAAAATAATGAAATTAGAATGATGATTACAGCATTTGGTACAGGTGTTGCAGATGAGATGGAACTAGAAAAGCTCCGTTATCATAAAATTATAATTATGACTGATGCTGATGTTGATGGAGCACATATTAGAACTTTACTTTTAACGTTCTTTTATCGATTCCTACGTCCACTTATTGAAAATGGCTATGTTTACATTGCTCAGCCACCTCTTTATAAGATATCAAGGGGTAATAAATCTGATTACGCTTATACGGAAGAAGAACTTGATGAATTAAAAGAAGAATATGGTGAAAGACATAATGTTCAAAGATATAAGGGTCTTGGAGAGATGAACCCAGAACAATTATGGGATACAACAATGGATCCAAGTACTCGTACATTAATACAAGTAACAATTGAAGATGCAATCGAAGCAGATTCAGTATTTGAAATCCTAATGGGTGATGATGTAGCTCCAAGACGTGAGTTTATTGAAACAAATGCTCAATATGTAAAGAATTTGGATATCTAGGAGGGCAATAATGGAAGAAAATAAAAAGTTTGATAGAATTAAACAAGTTAATATTTCTGAAGAGATGAAAACTTCATTTTTAGATTATGCAATGTCTGTTATTGTGTCTAGAGCTCTTCCAGATGTTCGTGATGGCTTAAAACCAGTGCATCGAAGAATTCTTTATGCTATGTATGATTTAGGAATGACAAGTGATAAACCATATAAAAAATCAGCCAGAATTGTTGGTGAAGTAATTGGTAAGTATCACCCTCATGGAGATAGTGCTGTTTACAACTCGATGGTTAGAATGGCACAAGAATTCTCGTATCGTTATATGCTTGTACAAGGTCATGGTAACTTTGGATCAATTGATGGTGATGGTGCAGCTGCAATGCGTTATACCGAAGCTAGAATGTCCAAAATTTCGATGGAACTATTAAGAGACATAAATAAAGAGACTGTAGATTTTGTACCTAACTATGATGGTGAAGAAAGTGAACCAAGTGTAATGCCTTCTCGATTCCCTAATTTACTTGTGAATGGTGGAACTGGGATTGCTGTTGGTATGGCGACAAATATTCCACCTCATAATTTAGGTGAAGTCATTGATGCAACCGTAGCTATTACGGAAAATCCAGAGATTACTGTATTAGAATTAATGGAAAATTATATTCAAGGACCTGATTTTCCTACTGGAGCCTATATATTAGGGCGAAGTGGAATTAAGAAAGCCTTTGAAACAGGACGAGGATCTGTTGTAATGAGAGCACGTTCAGAAATTACAGAGATGCCAAATGGTAAAACAAAAATTACTATTAGCGAAATTCCATATCAAGTTAATAAGGCTAATTTAGTCGAAAAAATAGCAGATTTAGTTCGGGAAAAAGTTATTGATGGTATCACTGATTTAAGAGATGAATCAAATCGTGATGGTATAAAAATTGTAATAGAATTACGTAAAGATGTTCAAGCAGAAGTGGTAATGAATCAATTATATAGATTAACAGCACTTCAAAGTTCATTTGGAGTCAATATGCTGGCATTAGTGAACAACAAACCACAATTACTTAATCTAAAAGATGCATTACAACTTTATATTGATCATCAAATTGAAATAATTACAAGAAGAACTCAATTTGATCTTGATAAAGCAGAACGTAGAGCACATATACTTGAAGGACTCATTATTGCCTTAGATAATATTGATGAAGTAATCCATATTATCAGATCATCTAAAGATGATAATGAGGCTGGTAATCGATTACTAGAACGTTTTGGATTAACTGAAGTTCAATCTAAAGCAATTTTAGATATGAGATTACGTCGCTTAACAGGCTTAGAGCAAGAAAAACTGGAAGCAGAATATCAAGAAATATTAGAATTAATTGCTGATTTAAAGGATATCTTAGCAAATCATGCTCGATTGCTATCAATTATCAAAGAAGAACTCTTAGAAATCAAAGATAAATACAGTGATGATAGACGATCTGAAATAAGTGATGCTGAAATAGACATGCTTGATGAAGATTTAATACCAGAAGAAGATATAGTTATTACTATAACTCAAAATGGTTATATCAAACGTACTGTTGTAGACTCATTTAATGTTCAAAATAGAGGTGGTAAAGGTGTTAGAGGTATTTCCACTTATGAAGAAGATATTGTTGAACAAATTTTAGCTATGTCTACACATGATTATTTATTGATATTTACAAACAAAGGAAAAGTATACCGTTTAAGAGGTTTCAACGTGCCACAAGCGAATAGAACATCCAAAGGTGTTCCAGTTGTTAATTTAATCGAATTGGAAGATGATGAAACAGTATCGACTTTAGTAAAAGTTTCACAAGAAGATGATTCAAAATATGCTTTCTTTGTAACAAAGGATGGTATTGTTAAACGTGTTGCATTAGAAGAATTTGATTCAATTAGAAGAAATGGTAAAATAGCAATCACATTAAAAGAAAATGATGAATTATATACTGTTCGTTTAACTAATGGAGACAATGAAATTATTATAGGTGGAAGCAATGGTAAAGCAGTAAGATTCTCTGAACAAGATGTAAGAGTCATGGGAAGAACAGCTTCTGGTGTAATTGGTTTCAATCTAGATGAAGGAGATTACGTTGTCGGTGCTTCAACTGATCGTGAAGGTAGTGAAATCTTGTCGATTACTGAAAATGGATACGGTAAACGAACAGATTTAGAAGAATATAGAAAAACAAAACGAGGAGCTAAAGGAGTTAATACCATTATTGTGAACGAACGTAATGGTAAATTAGCAGCTTTAAGAACTATAAATGGTGACGAAGAACTTCTATTAATGTCAAATGAAGGAAGTATGATCCGTATATCAGTGGATAATGTAGGAAAATACGGACGTTCTACTATGGGAGTAAGAGTATTTAATTTATCTGAAGGAGATTTTGTTGCTTCAACGACCGTTTTAATGACAGATGAAGACGAAGAAAATGAAGAAATCGAAGAAAACAATGAGAATAGTGAATCATAAGCTTATTTGACAAGCAAATGAATAATGCTATAATTTAATAAACTCAATGATAGGGATTAATGCAGGGTATTAGTACAGAGAGATGATGTTTGGTGTGAATCATTCTAATTAACTGCAGTTCCACCCTTGAGAGGATCCGGTTACTCCGTTATCAGTATTTTAAGATATGTTTCACATGAAACATATGAAAAAGGGTGGCACCACGATATAATCGTCCCTAAATGGTGTTTTTTTTATTATAAGGAGGAAATTATGTTAGATATTCAATTATTTAGAGAAAAACCTGAATTAATTAAAGAAAATTTAAAAAAGAAATTTCAGGATGAAAAAATTATTATGGTTGATGAGATAAGGGAACTAGATCAAGAATATAGAGAGCTTAAGACTAGAGCTGATTTTCTAAGGGGTCAAAGAAATTCATTAAGTAAAGAAATTGGAACATTAATGCGTGATAAAAAAATTGAAGAAGCTAATGAAACCAAAGAAAAAGTACAAGCATTTGCTAATGAATTAAAAGAGATAGAAGAACAAGAAGAGCCTCTTTTAAATAAAATTCAAAACATGATGAAAAATATTCCGAATATTATTGCTGATGATGTTCCTTTAGGTAAAGATGACAGTGAAAACGTGGAATTATATCGTGTAGGAAATTATGAAGAAAAATCTTTCGATATACCATATCATGTAGATATTATGGAATCATTTGATGGGATTGATCTTGAAAGTGCTAGAAAAGTCAGTGGTTCAGGCTTTTATTATCTGCAAAAGGAT
>CAZRNT010000010.1:0-19059 GCA_964601525.1 uncultured Erysipelothrix sp. | reverse complement strand
AGGTTATTTTGATAGACAAAGGAAGTACCTAGAATTTCTTAAATTGTTTTGTGTTATATGTGAAAAGGATATTGATTGTAACAAATTACATAATGTTATAGAAAAAAAAGAGGCTTTCAAATGAAAACCTCCATTTTGCCTTGTGAATCACTTAGAGGAAATCACAAAGAAACTGATAATTTGATTTTATAGTGATAATTGTTTTTCAAAGTCTTGAGTTAACTTATATAAATCGGCTTCACTGTTTGCTTCAGCAAACACTCTAATTAAAGGTTCTGTTCCAGAGAAACGGGCAGAAATCCAAGCACCATCTTTAAAGTAAACTTTTAAACCGTCCATATAAGAGATGTGATCAATTTCTAGATGGAATTTCGGTACTTTTTTATCAATGAAAAATTCTTTTTGAATTCTTTCTTTGTCTGCTTGAGTGAAACTATAGTCTAGTTCATCATTATAGAGTTTTCCATAACGATTTTCTAAATCATTTACCAGCTCACTAATGCTCTTTTTACTTACACTAACCATTTCCACAAGTAATGTTGCGGCAAAAATTCCGTCCTTACCTTGAATGTGTCCCCTAATTGTTAGTCCACCACTTGATTCACCACCAATAAGAGCATCGTGTTTTTCCATGTTTTCAGAAATGTGTTTGAATCCTACTGGAACTTCAATGCAAGTTTGATTATGATCTTTAGCGATTCTATCGAGTAAATGAGTTGTTGAAAGGTTACGAACAACATCACCCTTTAATCCTTTGTATTCTAAAAGATAGAAGTAGAGTAGGGATAGTAGCATGTTTGGATGAATAAAATTACCAAATTCATCGATGATACCGATTCTATCAGCATCTCCATCAGTTGCGATTCCCATATCATATTTACCATCGATTACTTTTTCTTCCAGCTCATGAAGGTTGGCTGATGCTGGTGAAGGCAATTTCCCACCAAAGAGGGTATCGTGCCTTTCGTTAATCATATCCACATCACATCTTAATGTGTTAAGGATAATAGATAACGAAGTCTTAGAAACACCATACATAGGGTCTACCATAATTTTCAATTCAGCATCACGAATTGCTTTTTCATTTACATGACTTAATATAGCATCGATATATTTGTTTTTGGGATTATACTCATTAAAGAGTTCATGATTACTTGCTTCTTCAGTTGATAATGACTGTACCACTAAGCCCTCATCAATTCTATTTTGGAATTTATCAGTAATGCTTTCACTGGCATCTTTACCACCTCTGGTGAAGACTTTGATTCCATTGTAAAGAGCTGGGTTATGGCTTGCTGTTACCGCAACACCATACTCCAAATCTAAATCCTTAACTGCGAACATTGTCATAGGTGTTGGGACAGCTTTAGGTATAAAATAAACTTTAATATCATTGGCAATGAAAACCTCTGCCATCCACATTGCAGCTACATCAGATAAAAATCGTCGGTCATAGCCAATTACAATTTCATTTGTTTCCATTTCATCAGCAATGGCTTGACTTAAAATTTGCACATTTGCTTTGGTGAATTGATCTCCAATGATTGCTCTCCAACCACCTGTACCAAATTGAATCATCTTTACTCCTCCTCATAAGTTAAACACTATTAAATACAATTATAGCAAAAAAAGCAAATAAAAAGGCGAATACAATCGCCCTTTAAGCTTCGTGAATTGAATATACTGCAAGCACACATGCTTCAACAATATCTAAATTCAATTCTTTAGCCTTTGTTTTAAATTCTTCATCAATACTTCCAGGTTGCATCCAAAGATACTTGATATTATGTTTTTTCATACTTTCAAGCATATGAATACCTATCTTGGGATTTACTAAAAATACCGCAACGTCAACATCTTGATTTAAATCATCCAAGTCTTTGTAGAGTTTATCTCCATTTGCTTCTTCATATTTAGGATTAAGACCATAGACAGTCTTATTTTTTTCTTTTAATAAACGATATATTTTATTTGCGTATTTATCCTCATCAGGATGCATTCCAATAACTGCATAGCGTTGATTATTGCTTAATATTTCATATGGATTCATTTTTCTAGCTCCTTATCAAACCAGTCTTTGATATCATTGACTTCACTCATTTTCATCCTATGATCTAGGGGATAAATTTGATGCTTAACCATTGCACCGGCTTTAATCAAGCGGTGTTCTAGGTGAACGGCAGAAATAGATGGTGTAATAGGATCGTGTTTACCACTGTGAATAAGAATCGGCATTCCATCAAGGCGAGGTGTACCTACATCTGTTTGGCAATCTAAGGGTCTTAATAAGACTGCTTTTTTAAAGGGTGTTTTTTCTTCTATAAGCATTGCTGTTAGTGTCATTGCGCCATTGGAGAAACCCATTGCCCAAAGTTCTTTTAAACCGTATTTATTTTTCAGTGTTAAAACTGTGTCTAAAATACTTGGAACTCTAGATTTTAAGTCCTCTTCATCTACGATTTCATCTGGATGGTTCACTTTGGAAAAGCGTCTTTTACCAAATGAAACAACATCTCCTCTTAAAGACAAATGATTCATGCTTGGTGCAACTTGTTTTGCAATTGGAAGAAGTACATTTTCATCTCCACCTGTTCCGTGAAATAAGACCAGGGTTTTGTCGCTATTATTATCAATAAATTTATATTTCATATTTCAGTTCACCTCATTATATATAGAGTAGCAAAAAATGAAAAAAATACAATCATAGAGCACTTTTAGAAACTCATTCTATTTCCTATAATATGGTATAATAATGAAAGTTATATGAGGTGTGTCATTTGATAAAAATATTAAGTCAGAAAAATTGTGCTAAATGTATTTTACTAGAAGAAATCTTAAATAATTATTTAAAAGGAGAATACAATAAAAATATAGAATATATAAGTCGTGAGGATAATTACCATGAGTTTATGAAATTAGCTAGAAATCATGGTATCATGGCTACGCCAGCTTTGATTGCAGGAGATTTTGTCTTAATGGACATTAAACAAAGCAAAGTTGAAGCATTCTTGAAAGAACATGTGTAAACTATAGAAGTTTGCCATGGCTTGGGAAGAGGTATGAATAATGAAAGATAAATTTATAAAAATAGTTGATATGGTGACATCGAATGAAGGGACGTTATTTACGTATGCATTTGCATATTCTATCATTGCCGGTATTGCTCCATTTATTATAATAGCGGTCGTTTTTGTGGGACGTTATGCTTACAATGTAGACCAATTAATGGATTTCTTACAAAGATATGTACCAGCTGATTTAGTGGTTCCTTTTGTGGATTATTTAACAGCAAGTAATATGACAAATTTATGGCTAATTATTTCTTTATTAGGTGTGAGTGTTTGGGTTGCTTCAAAGAGTATTTATTCATTTTTATTATTAAGCTCTGAACATGATGGCGTTGAGACCCGTCATTTCTTCTTGCGTCTTTTAGCAATTGTATATTTTGTATTAATTATAATAGGTGTTGGTTTAGTCGGTTTTGTCTTGGGTTACTTTCCTTTTATTAATCGATATGCATTACCTTTTATTATTTTTATATTCTTTGTGTTTTTCTATAAATTACTTTCCTTTAAATATACTGGATTCAAGGACGTTGTTTACGGTTCAATTTTTTCATCGATTTCCTTATCAGTTTTAGGAAGGTTATTTTTTAAATACATTAATGAGTATTCTAATTATCAAACAATTTATGGGCCCTTAGCCTCGTTTATGATTTTATTAATTTCGGGTTGGTTTATTTCTTGGGTAATATATTGTGGCTATAGTATTAACTTTGTGTTTCGTGATGAGGATAGTGAAATAAAACAGAAAGATAAATTAATCACAATCTTAAATAAAGGTGATCTTTAATTAATTGCTTTTTATAGTGTTTGTTGTTATTCTTTATACATATTCAAGCAAAGTAAATAACATGCGTTAAGTGTGCACAGATGGGAAGTTGCTGTGTGACGAAGCTATATGCGCGATATGTTATTGCCTCCGTTGCGTATCTTTTTTGCTGAGCTTGAATGCAGAAAAGAGGAAAGAAGATGAAGACTACAAGGAAATTGACACATCTATCGATGTTTGTCGTTTTAGAAATTGTTTTTACATTGTTTATTGGTGTTACTACTCCAATAAATAGGATAAGCCTCACTTTTGTTGTGATGGCTGTTGCAGGAATGATGTATGGTCCAGTATTTGGAATGCTTGCAGCTTTAAGTGCTGACCTTATTCGTGCGACTCTGTGGCCTGTGGGTCCATACTTTTGGGGCTTTAGCTTTACAGCTGCTTCTGTAGGTATGCTCTATGGGCTTTTATATAAAAAAGATGAAAAAGAACTTCTAAAGTGGATTGTTTTCATTGCTATATTTAAAGCTGTGTTTTTACATTTAGCGATGAATACATATTGGATTAGTATTATTTCCAAAGTTCCATTTAAAGTTTTACTTAAACCCCGTATCATAAAAGAACTTTTCCTAGTTCCAATTGAAATTGGAATTAATGCATATTTATTACCAAGAATTTATAGGCAAATGAAAGGAATGTATTGATGAAAACTGATGTGGAAATTGATCAAGAATTAGAACTTTATAATATTAATGAAATTGCAAAGCAATTAAATATTCCTGAGGATAAGATTGAAACTTACGGACCCAATAAAGCTAAAATTGATTTAGAGCTTTTAAATCAAAAACAAGATGTATGTATTTTGATTTAAAAGATGCATTAAACAAGATGGAAAACTTATTTTAGTAAGCTCTATTAATCCAACACCAGCAGGTGAAGGAAAAACAACAATGAATATTGGCTTATCAATGGCTTTAAATAAGCTAGGCTATAAAGCTGTCTCTGCATTGAGAGAGCCATCTTTAGGACCGTGTTTTGGAATGAAGGGTGGAGCAACAGGTGGAGGCTATGCTCAAGTTCATCCAATGGTTGATATCAATATGCATTTTACAGGTGATTTCCACGCAATTACTTCAGCACATAACTTATTGGCTGCAATGATTGATAACCACATATTTCATGGAAACGAACTGGGAATTGATCCAGAACAAGTACTTTGGAATCGTGTGATGGATATGAATGATCGCGCTTTAAGAAAAATTGATTTAAAGAACAGAGAGTCCAAGTTTGATATTACTGTTGCATCTGAAATCATGGCGATTTTATGTCTGGCAGAAAATATGGAAGATTTGAAGGACAGACTTTCTCGAATCCTAGTGGCTTACACATACGATGGCGAGGAAGTTTTAGCAAAAGATTTAAAAGCTGTAGGAGCGATGGCAATCTTATTGAAAGATGCTATTCGTCCTAATTTAGTTCAAACATCAGAAGGAACTCCTGCTATTATTCATGGTGGTCCCTTTGCTAATATTGCTCATGGTTGTAATTCTGTTATTGCTACTAAAATGGGAATGGCCTTGTCTGATTATGTCATAACAGAGGCTGGATTTGGAGCTGATTTAGGGGCTGAGAAGTTCTTTGATATAAAGTGTAGGTCAGCTAATTTAGAACCCAATGCAGTTGTCTTAGTCACAACAATTAAAGCTTTAAAATATCATGGTGGGGCAGAACTTAAAGATTTAGATAAAGAGAACTTTGACGCTTTATGCTCAGGTCTTGAACATCTACAAAAACATCTTTATAATCTAATGATGTTTGGAGTGCCAGTAATCATAGCGGTGAATCGTTTTGCCAGCGATACTGATAAAGAAGAAGCGGTACTTGAAACATTTGCAAAAGAACATCGTGCGATGATATCGTTTACTGATGTATTTACTCAAGGTGGCGATGGAGCAATTGATTTAGCAGAAAAAATCGTTAAAATTGCGGATACAAAATCTTGCTTTAGACCTTTATATTCAAATCAAAATGATATAAAGAAAACTATCTGTACAGTTGCTACGAACATCTATGGTGCGAAATCAGTAGAATTTTCAGAAGAAGCACTCGAAGAGATTTCCAAAATAAAGAATCAAAACCTACCAGTTTGCATTGCAAAGACACAATATTCATTTAGTGACGATGCTAAGAAGAGAAATGTACCAAAAGATTTCAATATTCATGTGAAATCGGTTTACCTTTCTCAAGGTGCAGGTTTTGTAGTTGTATTACTTGGTAAAGTTATGACAATGCCAGGTTTACCTAAACATCCTAATGCTGAAGGGATGGATTTGTTAGAAGATGGTACTGTAATTGGTTTGCAGTAATTAGGAGATTAGATGAAGAAAATTTATATTGTCTTAAGTGATACAGGAAGTTTATTTACGCGTTGGATAAAATTATTTACCCGTAAGCCCTATAATCATGCCTCAATTGCTTTTGACCCAAGTTTAGAAAGTTTGTATAGTTTTGGACGCAAGCAGCCTAACAATCCATTTATTGCGGGCTTTGTGGAAGAAAAAAAAGATGGTGGAACCTTCAAAAAATTTCATAATACTCATTGTGTAGTATTGAGTATTGAAGTGGAAGAAAGTAGTTATGAACAATTGAAGCTTACAGTCCAAGAGTTTAAGGACAAAAAAGATGATTATCAATATAATCTAATCGGACTGTTGGGTGTCTTAGTAAATAAGCCAATCCCAAGAAAAAATAAATACTTTTGTTCTTCTTTTGTGGCTGAGGTCATGGAAGATTCTGAAATTAAAATTTTAAATGAGTCGCCATATCTAACACGACCTAATCATTTTATGGAAATTGAGAATGCTGTGGTAGAATATGAGGGCTTATTAAGAGAATATACTATGAAAAAAGCGTGATCGACGCTTTTTCTTATGGAAAGGAAATATTATGGAAGCTATAGATTTACTAAAACAAGAATTAAAAGAAATTAAAGGACATCAAATTGATTCAGTTATTAAGTTATTGGATGAAGGAAATACTATTCCTTTTATTGCTCGTTATCGTAAAGAAATGACGGATGGTTTAGATGAGGTTCAAATTCAAAATATTGCGGAACGTCATGAATACCTTTTAAATTTAGAAAAAAGAAAAGCTGATGTTTTAAAAAACATTGAGGAACAAGGAAAATTAAGTGATGAATTACGTGACGAAATAAATAAGGCAAGTGTTTTACAAAGGGTAGAAGATCTATATCGACCATATAAACAAAAAAGACAAACACTGGCTGCGAAAGCTAAAAAACAAGGGCTAGAGCCACTTGCTTTATTAGTCTATGCATTACCAGATGCTTTTGATTTTGATGCAGAAGCAGAAAAGTTTCTCAATGATGAATTAGAAAATATAGAAGCAGTCAAAGCTGGTGTTCATGAAATATTAGCAGAAATCGTAGGTGATAATCCAAGTTATCGAGAATGGATTCGTACCTATACGCTTAACAATGCTAATTTAGTTAGTGAAATCAAGGATGAGAGCCTAGATGAAAGACAAGTTTATCAAATGTATTATGATTTTAAATCTCCGATTAAAAAAGTTCAAGATCATCAAGTCTTAGCTATAAATCGTGCGGAAAAAGAGGATGTTCTAAAGGTTTCCATAGTTCTTGATGAGGATTATGTGCATCGTTATTTAGAAAGAGAATTAATTCATAATCCCAATAGTCCGGTAAGTGGAGTTTTAGAAAATGCCTATAAAGACGCTTACCAAAGATTTATTCAACCTGCAATTGAACGAGAGATTAGAAATAGTTTAAGTGAAAAAGCCCAAGCGCAAGCAATAGAAGTCTTCAGTGAAAACTTAAGGAACCTTCTTTTACAATCACCTCTAAAGGAAAAGATTGTCTTAGGATTTGACCCGGCTTTTAGAACAGGGTGTAAATTAGCTGTAGTTGATCAGCAAGGAAATGTTCAAACAACATCTGTTATTTTCCCACATGCATCTTCGGAAAAACAAGAAGCAAAGGCAAAGCAAGATTTATTAAAGATGATCAAAGATTACAATGTGGACTTAATTGCTATAGGGAATGGGACAGCAAGTCGAGAATCAGAGCACTTTGTGGCGAGTTTGATAAAAGAACATGCTTTAAGTGTTGCATATTTAATAGTGAGTGAAGCGGGTGCATCAGTGTATTCTGCAAGTGAAATAGCTCGTAAAGAGTTTCCAGATTTACAAGTAGAGATGCGTTCGGCCATCAGCATTGCTAGAAGGGTTCAAGATCCACTCGCAGAATTAGTTAAAATTGATCCAAAATCAGTAGGTGTTGGACAATATCAACATGACCTACCACAAAAAGATTTGGATGAGCAATTAAGATTTGTTGTGGAAACAGTTGTTAACCAAGTTGGGGTGGATGTGAATACTGCTTCTGCTGAATTATTAACTTATGTTTCTGGTTTAACAAAACAAACAGCACAGAATCTTGTAGATTATCGTTTAGAAATTGGTAGTTTTACAGATCGTAAACAAATTAAAAAAGTAAAAAGATTTGGTCCTAAAACTTTTGAACAAGCAATTGGATTTTTAAGAGTTCCTGAGGCCAAGAATGTTTTAGATAAAACAGCAATTCACCCAGAGAGTTATGATATAGCTCATAAACTTATGAAAGATTTAGGAATAAATCCTGAAGATTTAGGAAATGAAAGTATCCAAGCTAAGTTTGATGATTTTTCGATTCGTGATTATGCAAACGAAAATGACATTGGCTTTGAAACATTAAAAGATATTGTTGATGCATTAATTGCTCCGGGAAGAGATATTCGTGAATCCATGGAAGGTCCTGTACTTCGCCAAGATGTTTTGAGTATTGAGGATTTAAAAGTGGGCATGGAATTAAAAGGAACGGTTAGAAATGTTGTTGATTTTGGTGCATTTGTTGATATTGGAGTCGGAGAGGATGGGCTTGTCCATATTTCTCAACTCGTAAAAAGATTTGTAAAGCATCCATCTGATATTGTTGCAGTTGGAGATTTAGTTACAGTCTGGATTAAAGATGTTGATGTGCAAAGAAATAGAATTCAATTAACCATGATTGAGGCAAATAAATAGGCTCCGTTCAAGTTGAATATTAGAACTTATTGTGGTACGATTTTAGAGTATTCACAATATGAAATAAAGAATCGATTACTGAAATACATAAGAGAAGTAGGGAGTTGAAAGAATGGATAAAAAACTAAAACTTGTTTTAGCTATCGCTGGGACAATAGGTTTTTTATTATATGACTATTCATTTGCTTTAGCGTGGCTAATAGGGTGGACAAGTCTATTTATTTTAGCCTACTTTAGAGAACGATATTATTCCATTATTTTAAGTGAAGAGACCTTTAGTGTTGGAAAATACATAAGCTATATAGTTTTTGTTTTTATAGTGTTGTGGATTGCTCCAATCGTGGCCTTTATTTTTCCTAATGTAATAAACCCATTTGTTCTTATCTCAACATATTTCATTGATCGATTTATTTTATTTGTAGGAAGAGCTTTTAAGAAGGAGTCGGTGTATGTTTCAAAGTGAACAAATTTCAATACTAATCCTAACAGTATTCCTAGGTGCTTTGTTTTATATTGTTGGTACGAAACTAAAAGTACTTGATTCCAAAAGCAAACCAACAGGACTTGCTCTTTTGGCTGTATTATATGTTGAGACGATGTCTAAAATGACAATTGAAAACATGGGAGAAAAACATGGTAAAAGAATGTCTGCTTATATTGGAGCGGTCTTTATCATTATTCTAGTTTTTAATATGTCAGGATTATTAGGCTTAAGTGCTCCAACAAGTAATTTCAGTGTCACTTTAATGTTGGCAATGATTACTTGGATTTTGATTCAAGCAGCTAAAATTGATGCAAATGGTTGGGGAGGATACTTTAAAGGATTCTTTGAACCTTTCTTTCCATTTGTTATACCTAATGTATTTGGAACAATAGCTCCACTCATTAGTTTATCCTTAAGGTTGTTTGGGAACATTTTATCAGGAACTGTCATTATGACGCTTCTCTATACCTTTACAGGTTGGTTAAGCAGTTTCGTTCCAGTGATAGGTGGCTTCAACTTCATTGGAGTTGTCGTTGCACCCGTATTACATTTGTACTTTGATATGTTTTCTGCGTTTTTGCAGGCATTTATATTTATTTCGCTAACATCAATTATGATAGCAGTAGAATATCAAGAATAGGGAGGAATTTAAATTATGGATTCAGTAAGTGTAGGTAAAGGATTAATTGCAATTGCAGCAGCTCTTGCAACAATGACAGGTATTTTTTCAACAATAGGACAAGGTTATGCAGCAGCTAAAGCTGTTGAGGCAGTTGGTAAAAACCCAGATGCTGAAAGTAAAATTAGAGCCATGTTAATCTTAGGTGCTGGTATTGCGGAAACAGCAGCGATTTATGGTATGTTAATTGCTTTATTATTAATCTTTGTATTTTAATTAGGAGGACTTTATGACCATAGATATAGCAGGTAAATTAGTACCCAATATCATTACAATGGTAGTCCAACTTCTTGCAACTGGTGTAATATATCTTCTTTATAGAAAATATCTTCATGAACCAGTTCATAAATATTTAACAGAAAGAGCAGATCTCATTGAATCAGAACTTACTGAGGCAGAAGCCTTACGTATTGATTCAGAGCATAAACAAACAAAAGCGGTCCAAGAATATCAAGAAGCAATGGAAAAAATTAAAACCATTGAAGCTCAGATGATTCAAGATGCTCAAGCACAAAAGAAATCTATTATTGCTTCAGCACAAACAGAAATTGATCGCCGAGAAGCTCAGTTAGAACAAGATTATCAAGAGGAACGGGCTGCATTGTATCGTGAGGCGCAGCAATACGTTTTAGAAGTTGCGGTTGATGTTAATCGCAAGGTTTTAGAGAATATGACAATTGATGATTCTCAAATGATTGACGCGCTAGAAAAGGAAATGAATGCTCATGATTATCAGCATTGATACCTACGCCCTAGCGCTCTTTCAGCTTGCTCAAGAGCAAGGTTTAGAAAAAAAATATTATCATGAATTAAAAGAATTTAATAAAGTATTATTAGATGAAGAAATATCAAAGATTCTTAAGCGCTCAGTGGCAGATTATCGAGTCTTTGATAACTTTTGGAATAGTCTTGAAGGACATTATTCTAAAGAAGTTATCAATTTTTTAAGAATAATTCAGGAAGCATCATTAATGTATGCTTTGGATCGAATTATTTTTGAATATCGTGATCTCTTAGAAGAACACAAGTTAATTCATATCGTTGATATCATTAGCGCAAAGGAATTGAGTAAAAAAGAAATAGATGAAATTATTGCGAAAATTTCACAACGTTATGAAGGAGAATTGGATGTTGAATATGAACATGATCCTTCGTTGGTTGGTGGATTAAAAATTCGTGTGAATAATGATATCTATGATACAAGTATAAAAAACAAATTTAAGCAAATTTTAGCACAAGGAGGATTAAGACATGAGTAAACAATCTGAAAATATCTTACAGATGTTGAAGGAACAAATTTCCACCATCGAGTTTGATAATTCTAGTGTCGATGTAGGTACAGTTTTTAAAGTTGGTGATGGAATTGCATTTGTTCGTGGTTTAGATCAAGTCCTTGCTGGAGAAATGTTGAGATTTGATAATGAAGTTTATGGTTTAGCATTGAACTTAGAAGAAAATCAAGTTGGAGTTGTTTTATTAGGAAATGACCAAAGTATTAAAGAAGGTGACACAGTTTACCGAACAAACCGAATTATTGAGGTTGGCGTTGGTGATAATTTACTGGGTCGTGTTGTTGATGCCTTAGGTCAGCCAATTGATGGATTAGGTCCAATCGAAACAAGTGAGACAAGACCAATTGAAAGAGTTGCACCAGGAGTTATGACTCGTAAAAGTGTTCATGAACCTTTACATACTGGAATTAAAGTCATTGATTCAATGATTCCAATTGGAAAAGGACAACGTGAATTAATTATTGGTGATCGTCAAACAGGTAAAACAAGCATTGCAATGAATGCAATTATTAACCAAAAAGGACAAAATGTTAAATGTATTTATGTCGCTATTGGACAAAAAGCATCGACAGTTGCGATGGTTGTTGAAAAATTAAAAGAACATGATGCACTTGATTATACTGTTGTAGTTTCAAGTACAGCAAGTGAACTTGCTCCATTACAATATATGTCACCATATACAGGATGTGCTATTGGTGAATATTGGATGGATAATGGCGATGATGTTTTAATTGTTTATGATGACTTATCTAAACATGCGGTTGCTTATCGTACAATTTCATTATTACTAAGACGACCAGCAGGTAGAGAAGCGTATCCAGGAGATGTATTTTATTTACATTCCCGTTTACTTGAAAGATCAGCCAAACTAAATGAAAAGTATGGTGGTGGATCAATGACAGCTTTACCAATCATTGAGACACAAGCTGGTGATATTTCAGCATATATTCCAACAAACGTTATTTCTATTACTGATGGACAATTATTCTTAAATCTCGATTCATTTAATAGTGGAGTAAGACCGGCAGTTGACAGTGGTATGTCAGTATCTAGAGTTGGTTCTGCAGCGCAGACACCAGCAATGAAACATGTTGCATCTTCATTGAAACTTGAACTGGCAACTTATCATGAATTACAATCATTTGCTCAGTTTAGTTCAGATATTGATGAAGATACTCAATACACAATTGATCATGGTAATCGTTTAACAGAATTATTGAAACAAGGTGCTTTAACCAAAATACCTCATGAGTTAATGGTTTTAAGTTTATTCTTAAATAGATATGGATTCTTAAATCAATTAGAGGTTAAAGAAGTTTTAGCTTTTGAGAAATTCATGCATCAAAGATTTGTTAATGAACACCAAGATGTTCTTGATAAAATCAAAGAAGAATACGCATTAAACGATGAATTGATTGAAGAAATTAAAACAATTATTGATGGCTGCTTGAAGGAATTCAAGGCGGGTTATCATGGCGTCTAATACATCAGGAATAAAACAAAGAATTAATTCCATTAGTTCAACCCAAAAGATAACTAAGGCGATGAAACTTGTATCTTTATCAAAGTTACAACGATATCGCAGACAATTATTAGAGTTTGAACCTTATTTTACAGAAGTAAGTAATGCATCCGATCAATTTTTACCATTTGAAAAAGAGCGCAGTGATCTTGCTAATTTATACATTATCTTTATGCCAGATTTGGGTTTATGCTCGGCATATACACAAGGTTTAATGAGAGAATTACATTCGGTTGTTAAAGAGGGCGACGAAATCTTATCTTATGGTACTCAATTCCATGATTTAATGATTAAAAAGGGTTTGCCTGTTATCAATGATATTGAATCCAGTGAGCGATTAGATCTTAATGATATTGTTAAAGATTTAAGCCAGCACATTGGGAAAAAGAATATTATTACAATTGTTCCTGAATATAAAGCTTCCATAGATATGTCATTTAGTCATTATCCGCTATGGACAAGAGTTATTGATCAAAGGGATGATGTTATATATGAACCAAGTTTTGCTTTGGCATCAGAAATGTTGGTAAAGCAGTCTTTAAATAGTTTAATACGTTTTAGCTTTTTGATGTCTAAAGTTAGTGAGCATACAACACGTCGAATCGCGATGGAAAAAGCGACAGATAGTGCTCAAGATATGATTGATGATTTACAACGATCATATAACCAAGCAAGACAAGAAGCTATTACCCAGGAAATATCTGAAATAGTTTCAGGAATGGAGGTTAGTTAATATGAACGGAAAAATTGTTCAAATAGTTGGACCGGTTGTGGATGTTAGATTTGAAAAAGATAACATGCCCGAGTTATACAATGCTTTGAAAGTTGTTCATAAAGATATTGATGTAACACTAGAAGTGTCACAACATATTGGTAATGACTTAGCACGTTGTATTTCAATGGGACCAACAGATGGATTATCAAGAGATTTAGAAGTTATTAACACTGGAGCAGCAATTAAGGTTCCAGTTGGTAAGGAAATTTTAGGTCGTATGTTTAATGTCTTAGGTGAACCAATCGATGAAAAACCATTCGATACAACAGGTGTTGAATTTCATCAAATACATAGAGAGGCTCCACCTTTTAAAGAACAAAAAACAACAACTACTGTCCTTGAGACTGGGATAAAAGTTATTGACTTACTATGTCCTTATCCTCAAGGTGGTAAAATTGGACTCTTTGGTGGTGCTGGTGTTGGTAAAACAGTATTAATGCAAGAATTAATTCACAACATTGCAATTGAACACGAAGGTCTTTCAGTTGTAGCGGGAGTTGGAGAACGTACCCGTGAAGGTAATGACCTTTACCATGAAATGAAAGATGCTAATGTTTTGGAAAATACTGTATTAATTTACGGACAAATGAATGAATCACCTGGTGCTCGAATGAGAGTTGCTCTATCGGGTTTGACCATGGCTGAATATTTTAGAGATCATAATAAACAAGATGTTCTTCTGTTTATTGACAACATATTCCGCTTTACTCAAGCTGGTTCAGAGGTATCTGCTTTACTTGGTAGAATGCCATCTGCTGTTGGTTACCAACCAACTTTAGCAACTGAAATGGGTCAATTACAGGAGCGAATTACATCAACTAGAGATGGTTCAATTACATCAATTCAAGCAATTTATGTTCCAGCGGATGACTTAACAGACCCTGCTGCAGCAATCACATTTACTCACTTGGACGCAAAAACAGTTCTAGATCGTAATATTGCAGCTTTAGGTATCTATCCTGCTGTTGATCCTTTAGAGTCAAGCAGTAACCTACTAACAGAAGATGTTGTTGGTGAGGAACATGTTTATGTTGCTAGTGAAGTTCAAAGAATATTACAACGTTATAAAGAATTACAAGATATTATTGCAATTTTAGGAATGGATGAACTAAGTGAAGATGACAAACTTACAGTTAACCGTGCTCGTAAGATTAGAAACTTCTTATCCCAACCATTCTTTGTTGCAGAAGCATTCTCTGGTATCCCAGGATCATATGTACCTATTGAAGAAACAATTCGCAGTTTCAAAGCGATTCTTGATGGCGAAGTTGATCACTTACCAGAACAAGCATTCTTGTTCGCATCAACAATCGATGATGTATACAAAAAAGCAGGCGAAGGGAAGTAGGAATTATGTTCAATTTGAGAATTGTAAGTCCAAAGGGTATTTATAGCGAAATTGAAGTTGATTCTTTAACGCTGCCTACAATTGATGGGCAAAGAACGATTCTCGCGAATCATATGCCTATCGTGCTTCCACTTCAAATCGGTATTATGTACTATAAATTAAATGGAGAAATGCATAATTTCTTTCTTTCAGAAGGTCTATTCACTTTTGAAGACAATCATGGAACTATTTTAGTTAACACAGTTGAGAATCAAGAAGAAATTGATTTTAACCGTGCTGAAGAAGCTAAAAGAAGAGCTGAAGAACGTCTGAAAAATCAACAAGGATCTGTAGATATGAAAAGAGCAGAACTGGCACTCCAAAGATCATTGACGAGGTTGAAATTAAGACAATGAGAAAACGTATAAAAAAATTAACAATCCCCCAACAAATTGCATTCGGTTTCTTTGCCTGCATTTTTGTTGGGGCAATTCTTTTATCATTACCAATATCATCAAATTCAGGAGAAATGACAAATTTCTTGGATGCTTTATTTACAGCGACTTCAGCAATTTGTGTAACTGGGCAAGTTACTCTAAATACAGCAGAGCACTGGTCTTATTTTGGTAAGACAGTGATTATTACATTAATCCAAATAGGTGGTCTTGGTTTTATGTCGATTATCGTTTTAGTATTTGTATTTATGGGAAAGCGACTCACGCTTAAACAAAGACTTCTTGTAAGAGAAGCGGTCAATACAGATAATTTAAAAGATGCTCAATATATTGTTCGTTACATTATTAAATTTTCTTTATCAGTCCAAGCACTGGGTGCAATTATTTTGTCATTTGACTTTATTCCAAGACTTGGAATTGCTAAAGGAATTTATTTTTCGATTTTTCATAGTATATCAGCATTCTGTAATGCTGGATTCGATTTATTTGGAAATAGTTTAGAGTCATTCACTCAAAATCCATTAGTAATGCTTACTATTGCATTCTTGATCATTTTTGGGGGATTGGGTTTTATCGTATGGAGAGATGTATTACATTTCAAGAAAAATAGAAACCTTTTACTTCATACACGTTTAACTCTAATTACAACAGGCTCAATTTTATTGATTAGTTTTGTTCTCTTAAGCTTTAGTGAAATCAAAAATGGTACATTCTCAGAACTTAGTTTGCCAATGCAATTAATGAATACATTTTTTATGGCGGTAACACCAAGAACTGCTGGTTATGCAAATGTCAATTATGCTAATGTATCATTGCTTGGAATTTTTATAACGATCATTTTAATGTTTATTGGTGCATCATCGGGTTCAACCGGTGGTGGGATTAAAGTAACGACATTCGCCACAGTGATTTTATATATAAAGGCAAAACTAAGTGATGAAGATGTTCGTTATGGACATCGTTCAATTTCAAAGGAAAAGGTTTCCAAATCAATCTTGATCATGTTTATTGGTTTAACTATGGTTATTGTCGCAAGTGTATTGTTACTAATTACAGAAACAATCCCAGCTGGCTTTGGAATTGAATATGTATTAGTTGAAGTTTTCTCTTGTTTTGGTACAGTAGGATTAACGATGGGGTTAACTCCACATCTGACAAGCATTGGTAAAATAATTCTCATTGTATTAATGTTTGCAGGAAGAATTGGTTTATTAACTTTCTTCATTAGTTTTGGTGCTCATCCAGAAGAAAGAAAACCTTTGATTTCATATCCGGAAGAAAATATACTAGTTGGTTAGGAGCGATAGTATGGAAAAGAAAACAGTAGCAGTTTTAGGTTTAGGGCTTTTTGGAACATCTGTAGCACGTACACTTGCAAAACATCATCATGATGTAATAGCAATGGATAAAGATATGTCTTGCGTTGAGAATGTTATGGATATTGTAGGTCATGCAGTACAAGCGGATTTTACAAAGATTGAACAATTAGAAGCTGTTGACATTGAAAGTGTTGACGTTGCTGTTGTCGCAACTGGTGAGCGTCTTGAAAGTACAATCATGGCCATTCTTAATTTAAAAAAATTAGGAGTAAAGCGGGTAATTGTTAAAACCAAAAACATGGATTATTATGAAGTGCTTAAAAAAGTAGGTGCTGATCGAATTGTCTTACCTGAAGTAGAAATGGGACGAAGACTTGGAAATGAGATAGCTAAAAATAGTATCATTGATTCCTTGAAAATTGACGATAAATACAATATAGTTGAAATTCATGCTATCCAAAAATGGCATGGTAAAAGTATTAGTCAATTAAACATGAGACAAGTTTATGGTTTTAATATTTTGGGAATGAAAAGACAAAATAGTCAGGAATTCCAATTATTAGTTAGCCCTGAGTATGTAGTTCAAGAAGGAGATTTGTTTGTAGTCCTTGTTGAAGAGCAAGATTTAAATAAATATAAAGACTTAGAAGAATCTGAATAAGAATCCGCATTTGCGGATTTTTATTTTGAGCAATTAACTTTACAAATATACCATAGGGGGTATAATGTACTTGTCAATGAAAAGTAGAAAAGGAGCGATTTATTATGACAGTTAAATTAACAGATGCAAATTTTAAAGATGAGATTTCAGAAGGTTTAGTATTCGTAGACTTTTGGGCAGAATGGTGTGGACCATGTAGAATGTTAAGTCCTGTATTAGAAGAATTATCAGAGGAATTAGAAGGAAAAGTTACAATTGCTAAATTAAATATTGAGGAAAATCGTGATACAGCTTCAGAATTCGGTATTATGAGTATTCCTACAATGATCTTATTCCAAGATGGAAAACCAGTAGAAAAAGTTATGGGATTTCAGCCTAAAGAAAACTTAAAGCAATACCTTGAAAGCAAATTAGCTTAATTTGAGTATGAGAGTAGTAATTGTTGGTGGAGTGGCGGGCGGAATGTCCGCCGCTACTCGTTTAAGAAGGTTAGATGAAACGGCTGAAATAATTATTTTAGAAAAAGGTCCTTATGTTTCTTTTGCAAATTGTGGTCTTCCATATTATATTTCACAAGAAATTGAAGAACGCGATGCTCTCAAAGTACAAAGACCAGAAGTATTAAATACAAGGTATCAATTAGATATTAGAGTTAATAATGAAGTTCTTAAGATCGATAAAGACAAAAAAATCTTAAGTATTAAAGAAGATGAAGATGTATATGAATTAGAATATGATAAACTAATTTTATCACCTGGTGCAAGTCCTTTTGTACCAAATATTAAAGGTCTTGATGAAATAAATCATGCTTTCACACTTAGAAACATTCCAGATGTTGATAAAATTGAGGAATATATACAAAACAATAATGTTAAGTCAGCAAGTGTAATTGGCGCTGGTTTTATTGGGATTGAAATGGCTGAATCTTTAAAAAAAAGAGGACTTGATGTCACTGTTATAGAAATGGCTGATCAAATCCTACCGCCACTTGATAAAGAAATCGCATCGTTTGCGGAAAGTGAATTAAACAAACATGGAATCGATGTTTTACTATCGAAATCAGCAGTCGAATTCACAAGTGAGCATGTAATATTAGATGATGGTCAAAAAATTGATAGTGATTTAATTATATTATCGATAGGTGTTAGACCAGAAAGTAAATTAGCTAAAGATGCAGGCTTAAAGCTTGGTGTTAGAGATAGCATCCATGTCAATGAATATTATCAAACAAGTGATGAAAATATATTTGCTGTTGGTGATGCAATTGCAGTTAAACACAACATCACTAACGAAGATGTTTTAATTTCCTTGGCCTCACCAGCGAATCGTCAAGGACGACAAGTTGCCGATGTTATAAAGGGACTTAAACGTAAAAATAAAGGAAGTCTAGGTACTTCAATTGTAAGAGTATTTGATTATGCATTCGCAAGTACTGGCTTAAATGAAAAACAAGTTCGGAACTTAGACTATAAATACGAAGTGATTCATCTTACTTCTAATCATCATGTTTCTTATTTCCCAGAGGCAAAACCAATTACAATGAAATTAGTATTTAACCCTGAGACAAAAAGAATTTATGGTGCACAAGCATTTGGTGAAGAAGGTGTTGACAAA
>CAZRNT010000009.1:0-19189 GCA_964601525.1 uncultured Erysipelothrix sp. | reverse complement strand
ATAAACCTCTTTTAAGTAAAGTAGGGATTCCACAATCATTTTGCGACACATTAACATTTCACTGGCAATCTCATTTCCACAAAACGAACCATTGGACAATTCATTATCCTTATATCTAAAATAATAGTAAGGTACTGTTTTGTTTAAACTGGAACTTTCCACATCATAGATATGGTTATATACAACATCAATGCTTACTCCTATTTCATTTTCATGTAATTTATCCACCACATGAGCAAAATCTTGCATAACTTGAAATGGATTATTTACAACACTGGAATATGAATTTTTAAGTACAAAATAATGCATCGGATCATAACCCCAATTGTACTTAGACCAAATGTCTAGATCATCCACAGAAGCAAAGGCATGAATCGGCATAATTTGTAAATAATCAACAGAATGGTTTTTAAAGTAGGAAAAAGCTGGTTCTTCTAATAACGACAAAAACTGTCCCCTATGTTTAAAAGCATATTCCTCATCTGAACTCGTATCACGAACCTGTACTTCCAATATTTTTTTCTCACTAGTTTTTACTTGATAATCCCTAACATCTAGATTTAATTGAGAAAAATCACAAACAACAGATTCATATAAATTAGGACTAGCAGCAAAGCAATAAGGATCAATACTTACTTCAGTTTTATGAGGATGATAGATTAAATAGCTATACTTCTCACCATGTAAATTTTTATTAAATTGATATGTGAAAACTCCATTGTCTTGACGAGTCATCGTATACTTATTGGATTCTAAAACTAAATCAACCTGAACTGCACTAGGTGCCCATAATTTAAAAATTGTATATTCACCATCAACATAAGAACCTAATCTTTCATCATAAGCATTATATTTATGATTAAATTCTTCAGTTTTTACTATGAATCTAGGAATAATGATATGGACTCCACCCAAATCATCATAAGCAATATGACGCTGTGATAAATCTAATTCTGTAATAGTTAGAATATTGGAACTTTCTAAATCATAACTTTCATTTTGAAAATAAATTTTCTTTTGTAAATCAATACCCTCAACAGTCAATTGATTTAGATCATCATAATAAATTTTCATAAACGTCCACCTTCACATATACAGATACCGACATTTCATCTGCTACAAACATAGCAATACCATGCTCATCAACGATTAAATGATCATTAGCATTTAATACGTTTATCATTTTTTTATTAGCCATATCTTTTCCCATATACATTTGTTTTAAGCGTTTCTTACCATTTGACATAATCACAGCAATTTTATTTTCATTTGGAAATGTCCAGCCAATACATTCACTTTCATCAAAGTAGTCTAAAGATTCTTCTTCAATCATTATCTTTCGAACTTTCAATAATGTATCTAACTGTTCTACCTTTTCACCATTTTTCATGCCAAATAGGTCTCCATAAAAAACTGTAGGAAGTCCTTTGTTTCTTAACAAAATTAATGCATAAGCATGTAATTTAAACCAATTATCAACCCACGACTCTAGGGATTGACCTTTTTGTGTATCATGGTTATCAACAAAGCTAACTGCATAATCACTTTGATTCTGTACCAAGGTATTTTGGAATATATTTCTCATATCGTAAGAGTAAGGTTTTAAACTAGCCTCATGGAAATTATAATGTAAAGGAACATCAAAAAGATTTAACTTATACTCCGACATCATTAAATAATGATGCAAGGCTCGCAAATCAGCGCTCCAATACTCAGCAACATAAAACATATCTTTATTATAATTCAAATCTTTAAGCCATTGAGGAAAGAATTTAAAATCAATATGTTTTACCGCATCTAATCTCATTCCATCAAAATTAGTATATTCTTGATACCAACGACCCCAATGAACTAGATCTTCATAAACTTCTGGATTATATAAATCAACATCGGCACCCAACAAATAATCATAATTTCCATGTTCCAAGTCAATATTATGATCCCATGTTTTGTCCTTAAACAAGTAAATACCAGAGCTACTTTGATTAACGGCATAATCAATCCCTTTGAAGTGATTCTTATTCATTTTAAACTTAGAACGTTCTTCATTACGATTAGGAAAATCAAACTTAGTCCAAGCTTCAATTTCTTTTTCCTCTTTTATTTTACTTCGATCAAATGGTGACACAAGATAAGCTTGAAAATTTTCTGTTGCATCAGCACCTAAACGATGATTTAAAACAACATCAACAATAACATCAATATCGTTTTCTTTTAAAGAATCAATCGCTTGCAGATACTCAAACTCAAAACCATACTTTGTTGATATAGAACCTTTTTGATCATAGGTTCCTAAATCATACAAATCATAAACACCGTAACCAGAATCATACATTCCTTTATGCCCTTTATAAGCAGGTGGTAACCAAGCTTTCGTAATACCTAAGTCTTTTAATATCGAAGATTGATCTACAATTTTTTTCCATAATTTATCTTCATGACTTAAGTCCCACTCAAACATCTGAATCATCGTCTCCATAAGAACCTCCTCGGAAATCGTTTTCCGTCTAATTTTCATTATTGCAAGATTAAACAAAAAAAGCAAGTTGCCTTGCTAGTTTATAATATCATCATAGGAAATAGTTAGTATTTCATAATTCATCAAAACTTCTCTTCCTGCCTTACCTGACAACAAACGATCAACCTCTTGGATTGCATGTCTACTTAAGTCAAAAAAGTTTTGGCGAACAGTCAAAATTCGATAATCAATATAACCTAAAAGTGTAATACCATCAAAACCACAAACAGGTCTAAAGATATCTAATTCTTTTAGTGCATTTACTGAACCAATTGCCATTAAGTCTGATGCCGCTACAACCATACTTTCATGCTTAGCATATTTTAATGTAATTTGATTTGCCTCTATTTCACTGAAATTTGCATATTGTGCATTAATTTTGACACCTCGATCAACTGAGGCATCTACAGCTCCTTGAAGTCTTAAGTCCGTCACAAAACCATCTCTTCGTCCTGCCAAGTATAAAAATGACTCTATGTTTTCATGTTGATCTATCATTTCACAAACAATATCATATTGAGCCTTCTGGTGATCTACCATAACATAGGAGGTTTTTTCCCCATAGATAGGAGCATCCACAATTACAGTAGGAAATTTGTCTTGATCAATTAATTCTAAGAAAGACTTTTCTTCCTTATGAAGTCCGTAGATAACTAAAGCATTAAGACGCAAAGACAAAAAATGTCTTTCTAATTCATGACTTGTCATATTTTCTAAGTTTGGAGAAAATACAGTCACAAGTTCTAATTTTAATTCTTTTGCTGTATTCAAAGCCCCAAATAAATATTGCATATTTATTTCATCGATAGCTTGTCTTTGGTTATTAATAAAAAACACCACACCAACACGTCTTGATTGCTTTGACGATAATGCTGATGCTATTGAGTTAGGAACATAATTCAACTCCTCAACTGCAGCCATAACCTTGGCCTTTGTCTTATCGCTAACATGCTCATAATTATTTAAGACTTTAGAAACAGTTGATACCCCAACTCCAGCTTTCTTAGCAACATCAGTGATTGTAACCATGCGACACCTCTTCCTCTAACATTATTCATATACTATCATATTTTATTAAAAATATGTATTCTAGATAAAAAAACTATGACACAAGTCATAGTTTCTACCATTCATTATTTTTTATTTCTTGATAAACTCTAGCAATTGGTAATCCCATAATAGCATAGTGATCACCTTCTACTTTTTCAATATATAGTGAAGCAAGCCCATTAATATTATAAGCACCTGCTTTATCCATTGGTTCTCCACTTTCAATGTAATGACGAATTTCTTTTTCACTCATTTCATAAAAACTGACAACTGATTTTACTATAAATTCAACAACTAAATTACTTGACTTCATTGAAACAGCAGTCCAAACCTCATGTTGATTACCTGACAATAAATTCAATATTCTAAAAGCATCTTCTTCATCTTTTGGTTTTCCCAATACCTCATTCTCAAAAACAACAATGGTATCTGCCCCTATTACAAGAGCATTAGGAAACTCCTTGAGTACTTCATCTGTTTTACATGATGCAATATTCTTCAAGTTTTCTTCAATACTTAAAGATGAATCAAATGTTTCATCACTCATTGATGGTTTAACTAAAAATGGCAATTGCAATAATGATATTAATTCACGTCTACGTGGAGACTGACTTGCTAAAACTATTTTTTTATTCATATACCTAAAATACTTCCAATCTATTTATTTCTAATAAAAACATGTTTGACATTTGAATTGGGCGTCTTTCGCTCATCAATTTCAAATTGTCCTAAAGCCTTAATAAGTGGGGTTAATTGATAAAACCCATAGTTTCTCGGGTCAAAATCAGGATGTTTCTTCATAATTAGATTCCCTAAATCCCCCATAAATACATAACCATTATCATCTGCTAAATCTTTGATAGTTGTAGAAATTAAATGAATTAATTCCTTCTCTTCCTCATGACTAATTTTTAGATTTCGATTGTTTTTACCGTCATCTAAAGCTTCAATAATATCCATGTAAATAAACTTATCACAAGAAACTATAAATGGATTCGGAGTTTTTCTTTCACCAATTCCCATTACATATTTCCCAGATTCTCTTAACCTGACAACAAGTCTTGTAAAGTCACTATCACTTGAAACAATACAAAAACTTTCAACATTCCCTTCATATAAAATATCCATTGCATCGATAATCATTGCTGAATCAGAAGAGTTTTTCCCAGTAGTATAAGCATATTGTTGAATTGGTGTAATTGCATATTCTAATAAGGATTTTTTCCATCCTGAAGAACTCTGTTTTGTCCAATCACCATAAATTCTTTTTATTGTTGGTACTCCATATCGAGTTACCTCTCTTAGAACTTTACCTATATGTGCATAAGGTACATTCTCAGCATCAATTAGTACTGCAATTCTTCGCTCATTTGTTTCCATTTTACTCACCTTCTTTCCATATTGTAAATTTGACTCCCTCGTCAATATTTTCTGCTTCAATTTCATAAAAATAATTATTCATAACACGATTAACAATGGCAAGACCCAATCCAAATTGACCTTCCTCACCAACCTCATAAGCTTTAAAGAGTTGTTCCATATGATCAACATCAATTGAACTTCCATCATTATAAACTGATAAATAATCATCATCAATCTCAATGATTACCTCTGATTTAGCGTACCTCAAAGCATTATCTAGCAAGTTTTCAAAAACAACTCGCCAAGGTTCTTCTGCTCCTTGAACTACAGCTTCATCACCCAATAAATCAATATTTACATCCGGGCGAATTTGACTGCTGGACACAATTACTCTTTCAACAATTTCTCTTAAATCTACATCATCAAGTTCTATAATTTCTTCATGACTCATATAGTCCATACGGTTCAACATTAATAAATTAAAGACTTTTTTCTCTAATCGTTCGGCGTGCTCAATAATAACATCAACTGACTTTTCCAATGTCTCATATGGATAAACTCCATCTTTGATGCTTTCCCCATATGACTTAATTGTCGCAATTGGTGTTTTTAAATCATGAGAAATATTTTGAATCATCTCTTCTTTAAGCTTTTCCTGACGCTTTAGTTCATCATTCATTTCCACCAAAACATCTGCCAGCTCACCTATTTCATCGCCACGATGAATATTTAAATCAGCATCTTTATTTTTACGTATTTTATTAATATAATCCCTGATTTGGTTCAAAGGATGAATAATTGAAGTAACCCAAATTAATAAGAGCAAAAATACAACTCCCATTACAACTAAA
This sequence comes from uncultured Erysipelothrix sp., assembly GCA_964601525.1. Taxonomy (GTDB): domain Bacteria; phylum Bacillota_I; class Bacilli_A; order Erysipelotrichales; family Erysipelotrichaceae; genus Erysipelothrix. Next base: position 13,408 of record CAZRNT010000009.1, on the reverse strand, counting down.
ATTATATTAATAACACTACCAATTAAAGTTGTCTTAAATTCATCAGTATAATTTTTGGTAATCAAAGTCGCAATTGTCGCATCACGATTAGGAATGTTAGTTATCGTATATAGACTGTCATCCTTAAATCGATAATCAACACTTTCTGACATCTCAACGGCTTCCATATGATTTTTGATCTGATTTAATAAGTCGGGATCAATCATATTCATACCATTGGAAATATAATGACCATCTTTCGTTCCAATAACATGAATTATATTGGGATCATTTGCACCATATAAATCAGAATCGTCCAGATTCCTTATATAATTGTAGATAACATTTTGTTGAGCTCGATGAACAAGTCCATACATTTGTTTATCGACAAAGCTATCAATCTTAAATGATAATGCACCGAAAAAGAAAACTAAAAAGAAAACTAAGGTAAAAACAACAATCGTTACCAACTGTTGAGTTAGCGATAGTTTTCTAATTGAATCTTTTAATTTACTCATCCTAAACGATACCCAAATCCATAAATTGTTTGAATATTAAGTCCTGGCATTTTCTTTCTTAGTCTTCTTAAAGTATCATCAACAACACGATCAGAACCAAAGTAATTTGTTTCCCAAACATGAACTAAAATTTGTTCACGTGTAAAAGCTACACCTCTATTTTTAACAAATAGCATGAGTAAATCAAACTCTTTAGTAGTCAATTCTAGTTCGACACCATCTTTAGTTGCAGTTCGTTGTTTTTCATCAATCATATAGCCATCAACTTCTGTATGAATATCCTGACTATAAGTCCTTCTAATGATATTATTGACCCTCAAGACTAATTCTTTAGGTGAGAAAGGTTTGGTAATATAATCATCACTACCTTTTTCTAAACCAATAATACGATCGAATTCTTTATCTCTAGCCGACATAAAAACTACTGGTGTTGATGGAGAATAAGCTTTTATTCTCTCGATTAAATCAAAACCACTTTTATTATCAAGCATTATATCTAAAATCCAAAGATGAACATCATCATCTTGAACATGGGCGTTTGCTTCGTCATAAGTATAATAAGAACGTACTTCATATCCTGAATTCTCTAAATAACTCTTTACAAGTTCATTTAAATCTTTTTCGTCTTCTACTATATTGATCACATATTTCATTTTTATCACCCGTTTTTTTATATGTTATTGATCACCTTAATCATATCACTGACGTAAGTTTCACACAAATCATGTTCTTTTGCTTCTACCATAACTCTGATAACTGGTTCAGTTCCAGATGGGCGTACTAAAATTCTTCCATCCGATCCTAATTCTTGAGCAATTCTATCAATTTCATTTTGAATTACTTCCAATTCCATGATTTCATTTTTATTTTCAACCATAACTTTTTCTAAAACTTGTGGATAAGTTTGACAATCTTTAACTAAAGACTCCATTGACAATGATTTCTCAACCATAATATCAGTAAGCTTTAATGCGGTTAAAACTCCATCACCTGTAGTTGCGAAATCTTTTAAGATTACATGACCCGACTGCTCGCCACCAAGTTTATAATTGTTTTTATGCATTGACTCAAAAACATGTTTGTCGCCAACATCTGTTATATCTACATTAATCCCTAACGCCTCACATGATTTTAAAAATCCAAGGTTTGACATTACTGTAGTGACAACTGTGTTATCCTTTAATAACTTTTTCTCGCTCATCCATTTCGCAAGAACATAAAGAATTTTATCACCATCAATAATATTTCCTTTGGCATCTACCGCTAAACAACGATCAGCATCACCATCAAAAGCAAATCCTACATCTGCTTTTCTAAAAAGTACTTCATCTCTTACTACATCTATATGGGTTGATCCACAGTTTTCATTGATATTAAATCCATCAGCATTTTTATGAATAGCAATTACTTCAGCACCCAAGTCATTAAAAATCTTCTCAGCAGTTGTTATTGATGAACCATTGGCACAATCTAAAACAATCTTTAATGAAGAGAAATCATTATTTGTAAACTCCTCAATATGTTTTATATATTCTTCTAGTCCTTCTTTATAATCAATAATTCTTCCTAATTCAATGCTTGGTGGGTTATCCAAAGAAAACCCATCATTAAGGTAAGATTCAATTTCTTCTTCTTCTTTTTTGCTAAGTTTCATGCCTCTGTGATTAAAGACCTTTAAACCATTATCAAAATATGGATTATGGCTAGCAGAAATCATCACACCTGCAACAAATTTATCTAATGAAACTACATAAGCTAACGCCGGCGTTGGACAAACTCCCATAAGATATACATCCGCTCCCATGGAAGATGCTCCAACCGCAATAGCATTTGCCAGTATTGGAGAAGAAATTCTAGTATCTTCTCCAACGACTATTTTTTTACCTTTATTTTTATTACCAAGATATTTCCCAAGTTTAACTGCTGTTTCAATGGTCAATTCTGTATTAAATTGACCCCTAATTCCATCTGTTCCAAAAGCAATCATAATTTACCTCTTACTATTCTATGACGTTAAATATTATTGATTCCTTACTTGAACGAATATCAAGTAAAGGTGAAGAAGATTCAATATAAAGTTTTCCTTCTTGATTATCTCCCACTTCAACATTTCTCATATCTATATAAACCCAAACATTGTCAACAGTGAAATCCTTTAAGTTCTCTTCAGTACCAAAGACTTCAATACTTGTATAAACATCATCTTTATTTACTGGAGACATTTTATATCCATTGACATTATAACGCCAGTTAATAGGAACTTTATCAAATTTCTTACTTATTCCATCTGCTAATTTCACTTCCATATTTACCTTTGAAACCGTACCATGACGAACTCCAGAAGGTAGACTTATGTTGTGAACAGATTTAGTATCACCTGTTAAACTTGAAGCTGGTATAGGAACAACAACCTCGTCAATACTATCCAAGACTGATTGTGGTGCATATATAGTGATCGCTTCATGATCCATTGTTACTGATTTAATAGCTTTCTTATTAGGCACTTCTCCCTCAAACATTGGTTTAATTGCCACTGTCTTATGTGGTGAAGTAATATTTACCGTAGCATTGACTTTCTTAGGAATGATGTCAACACCCTCTAATTTATCACCTTGTTGATTATAAGCTACAAGTTCAGCCTCAGTTGTAAATTTGCTTGTTTGATTTGAAACATCAATCAATGCTTTAACAAAAGCAACTTCTGACAAGGTTTCTTTAGATGCTTTAATAGACACATCCTTCGATTCAAACTCCGGTTCACTCAATACATATTTAGGTTCTAATTTATCTAAGTTAATAAAGTCATAACTTAATTGAACTGTTTTTGTTTCCTTCTTGCGAATTGTAATTTCCGCAGTGCCTGGCTCAATATAAGTTTTAATTCTTGATGAAAAGCCTACAGCTTTATAAGGAACACGATGCACACCTTCAGATAAGCCACCAAGATCTAACTCAACACTGTAATCTGAAGTATCTGAAATCATTGAGATATCAGAATAATCCCCGATTACACCAATATTTACTTTTTCATCATAGCCACTAATTTCATACATCTCTTCGTTATAAACTAAAACGACATTCACATCTTTTAATTCTTTAGAGTTTTTTAATGTGGCGGACGTTGAAGCATTATTTGTATTTAATGCTAAGAATATTAATCCTGACAAAGCGAAAGCAACAAACTTCGAATGACGTGGATTAAATAAAATACGATCAAACCAATCACTTAGCCAACGAATAATTCGTAAAAAGGCATTACCGATTGCTGCGTAACGACGACTAATCTTCTCCGATTGCTTGGCAATTCTTTGAGCTAACTCTAATTTTTCTTCAGAATTAAATTGAGGAGTATTCTTTTTAGGATTCTTTTCCTTCATCGTCATCACCTCCATTTTGAGTTTCTTCTACTTCATTTACTTCTTCTTTTTTCTCATCTTCTTTTTTCTTAGAAAAGATTGAACGTAATCCTTTGAATATATCTTTTGATTCGCCCTCTTCTTTTCCTTTCTTAATTACAAGATCGTCACTATCCACTTTCTCAACTTTAATCGGGTCAATATTGAAACGATTCCAATTGAATTTTTTCTTACGGGATTTTTCTAAACTATGACTTAACTCTTGTTCAGTATTTTGGATTAAAAGATTTAAGTACTCACGTAAGCTAGTTTCATCCATCTCACGTAATTTTCCAGCTTCTGCAATTGAGATTGTTCCTGTTTCTTCTGAAACTACAATTGTGATCGAATCTGTTACTTCACTAATCCCTAAGGCAGCACGATGTCTTGCACCATACTGAGATGGTAAATCTAGACTGGTTGGTGGGAAATAAGCAGAAGCACAAGCAATTCTATCACCTTGTATAATAACAGCACCATCATGAAGCGGTGTCGAAGTGACAAATATTGATGTTAAAATATCAGCTGTAACTGTTGCATTAATTGGTGTACCAGTTTTAATATAGTCAACCAATGAATGACCCTGTTCCAATGTAATTAATGCACCAATTCTTTTATTTGATAATTCAGTGGTTGCATTTACTAACTCTTCAATTAACTGATCTTTTTCATTACCAGAAAGTGAATGCAGCGCTGAGAATACAGAAGTCTTTCCTAATCGCTCCAAGACACCTCGGATTTCTTGTTGGAAAATAATTACAACAACTAACACCCCATACTGAAGCATAAAGTCCAATAAAGCTTTCGTAGTTTTAAAACCCGCATAACTAGCTACAACTTGCATTGCAACTACCAAAACGATACCTTTAAAAATTTGAACTGTTCTTGAATTATTTCTAACAATCCTTAATAGGTAATAAACTAATACCCATATAATAATAAAATCTATGATTGTTTTAATGCCGCGAAGTACTGATTGCAGCGTAAATATATTTAGTGGCATAAGAACCTCCTAGTCTTAACAATTATATCACGAAATCAAATAATTTCATGATTCAATTACATGTCATCTAAATTCTAAAATTGACTTTCATATAAGAGCTTATAAAAACTCTCTTTCTTCATCAAATCTTCATGCGTTCCTTGTTCGATAATAGAGCCATCTTTCATGACGATAATCAAATCCGCATCAACAATCGTGTGAAGACGATGAGCAACCACAAAGCTTGTATGATTACTCATAATTCTTTGAAAGGTTTTTTGAATTTTATATTCACTCAGTGAATCTAAATTACTTGTTGCCTCATCTAATATATAAATATCCTTCTCAATTAACAAGGCCCTAGCAACAGTAATCATCTGTTTTTCACCTAAAGATAATTGATTTTTCGCATTGGTTTCATAAGCATCTGGAAAACGCATGATAAGTTCGTGACACTCCGCATCCTTAGCAGCTAAAACAATCTCTTCCATACTAACATCAGGATTACCATAAGCAATATTCTCAGCAATTGTCCCTTCAAAAACCCAAGGTTCTTGTAAAACAATCCCTATTTTATCACGAACAGATTTCTTTGAATAATCCGCAATATTATATTCATCAAAATAAATAGCTCCTTTTAACGGATCATAGTAACGCATCAGTAAGTTAATAATTGTCGATTTCCCAGCCCCTGTTGGACCAACAATCGCAATCTTACTTTTACTACTTAAATGAAGATTTAAATTTTCAATTAATTTTTGATCAGAACGATAAGCAAAGTCCAAATTACTAAATTTAATTTGCGGATCGTCTATTAATAAATCTTTTTTACTGTCTTTCTCATCTTCCAAAGCCAAAAACTTTTCAATTCTCTCATAAGCCGTTTTAGCCGAAATCATTTCAGTTAATATTGTACTCATCTCATTAATGGGTTTTGTGAACATAAGCGTATAGGAAATAAAACTTAAAAATGAACCCACAGTCAGATTTAAATATAAATAGGAATAAGCCCCAGCCATTGCGACAAAAACATATAAGATATTATTAATTAATCGCGTACTTGGATTAATTAATGAAGATAAGATCTGTGCTTTAAGACCAGTTTTATTTAATGCATCATTGTAATCTTTAAACTCAGTCACAGACTGTTCATGGTAATTATAATTATCAATCAAAATATGACTTTCTAAATTATTTCGAGTAAAACTACTTAAATCATCAAGTTTTCTTTGTTGTAATCGATATGCCTCTATTGAAGAAATACTAATTCTTTTAGAAACAAAATAAATCAGTGGACTTAATACTAATATACCCAAAGTCATTATAACATTCACTTTAAACATTAAATAAACGGCAATTATTAAAGTCAATGCACCGACAAGAGCTTGACTGAGAAATAAATTCAATCCATCTGTAAGCAAATTCGCATCATTACCTAGTAAATTTTGTACATGAGAACTATCAAAAGTATCAAGATAAGAAAAAGGAAGTTTTAATAATTTCTTATTGAGATCTTCTCTTTTTCTTGCTCCAAGAGAGATTGCTAAATAACTTGAAAAAAGATTTAATACAAAGCTTGCAAGAAAGTGAATCGCATAAAGAATTATTACTAGAAGTAAGATCTTATTAATATATGAAAAGTTTGTCTCATTAACAATCATCGCATCAACTGATTGACCAATATACATTGGCGTTAAAACTAAAGTAAGACTAGATATCAAACTTAATATTAGAACTATTAGAAGCGAGATAACAAATTTCTTTTTATTCATATGTAAGATCACCGCCTAGCTGTAAATCATGCATCAATTTAAAGTTCTTGTTATTTTTTAGAAGCTCTTTAGGACTATCAAAATCTACAAGCCTACCTTCTTCTAAACATATAACGCGAGACATACTAGCGAGATCCTTGTACTTTTGACTGATCAATATCTTTTGTTGATTTTTATTAGACATAATATTTCTAAATACTTTTTCTGATGTTTGATTATCTAAACCACCTAAGGAATCATCCAACAATAGCAAAGATTTATTATCAGCAAAGGCTCTTGCTAAATGAATACGTTGACGCTGACCTCCCGAAAAATTTCGGCCATATTCTTCAACCAAAGTATCAAGTCCCTTATCAACAATTTCATCAGCACTTGCCTTATACAAGGCGTCTTGAGCCGATCCTTCTTTATTCAATAAAACATTATCCTCAATGCTTTTATTTAAAAACATTGGCTCTTGACTTACATAAGACATTTTAGAATGTAGAGAAGAAATTTTATAAGCACGAATATCTTCTCCATTTAATAGAATTTGTCCTTTACTCAATTCAAAATTCCTAAACAATAACTGAGCTAAACTTGTCTTTCCACTGCCTGTTAAACCAAATATACCTATATTTTCATAAGGTTCAATCTTAAAATTTAAATTATCAAGAACAACTTTATGAGTAATGGGATCATAGAATGAAGCATCAATAAATTCAATCGCTATTCCATTCTCATCATTAAGTTCAAGAATTCCTTCTTCTCTTTTGTTTTCTTCATTTAAGACTTCCATAATTCTATTAGATGAAGCAATCCCACGAGAAAAAATCAAGATTAAATTCATGAAAACAATTAATGATAATACAAGTTGCGTACAGTAATTAATAATAGCGACTATTTGGCCTTGTGTCATATTTCCAGCATCAATTTGTAAGGCACCTTTATAAACCAACAACACTAAAACAAAATTCATTAATAGATTGGTGAGTGGATTAGAAAGAGCTGAAACAAAGGAAACTTTTTTCTGCGTCTGTTTTAAATCTTTATTTCTATTTATGAAACCTTCATATTCTCGATCCTCTTGATTATACGCTCTAACAATTCTCATACCTTCCAACATTTCCTTGGACTTAGCAAGCAGTTTGTCAATTTTTTGTTGATTCTGCTTGTAGAAATAGAGCGATAAATACATGAACATGAAAACAAGTAAAATCATTAACGGGAATGTTTTTAGAAGTGTCAAAGATAATTCTGGACTAATTCTATACATTGCAAAAAGGCTCCCTATCATTAAGATAGGTGCCCTAACAGCAAGCCTAATTGTCTTTGCAACCATATCTTGAACTTGAATAACATCAATGGTAAATCGATTCATTAAAGCTTCCACACTGTATTTCCTGAAATCTTCAAGATTAAATTCTCGGGTCTTTATATATAAATCTTCTCGCAATTCACCAGCTATCTTTTGTCCAACATAACTTGCTATAATCTGACAAGTTATAGAAGCCAAATAGCCAAATATAGTCAATGCAAGCATCGTTAAAATATCTTGTTTTATTAACTTAGAATTATTGGCTTGTAAAGATACATCAATCAATCTAACCATGACTAAAGGCAGCATTAATTCAAATACCGCCTCAGTAAATTTAAAGAATAAGCCCAGAAAAGAAGCTAAACTATATTTTTTTATATACTTAAACATCTTACCAGCCTCCGCCGCCTCCGCCGCCAAAGCCACCACCGGAAAATCCGCCGCCGCCTCCGCCGCCAAAGCCACTTCCGCCACCACCAAATCCACCACCGGATTTACCAGTTGGTGATGGTACTGATGTTAAAGCAGGTGTCATGATTCGCATTTGACGATTTAAAGAAGACCACATGTAATAGGATGAGAAATTAACACTGTTGCTTCGGTACCAATCTGGTTCTTGTATATTGATATCTTTAAATTTCTCTGACCAAACATCGGTCACCCCTAATACATAAGCAAAAGGTAAAATATCATAAAATATACTTGGATTATCTTCTACCAATCGCTCCAAGCGATCTTTTTCTGCTAGTTCAATAAACCTTCTTAAACCTAATATTTGACCATACCAACGTGTTCCTTGCTTTGTTCTTCTTGACATATTTGCGATAAAGTAAATAGCTACTAGTACTGAGATAGCTTGAATTACAAATGCAATTTTCACAGTATTATCTAAAGCATGAATCATTAAAGAATAAATAATTAAATTATAGCCAAAATAAAGAAGTACAAATAACAGCTTTAAAGCGAAAGGTCTTTTCTCCTTTGCATGGTCAAAAACGTATAAGCCAGCAAGAGAAAATAATAAGCTTGCCATAAAACCAATCAGTCCATAACCGATAGCATTATCTATTGAAGGGATATTGGCATAATTAAAAATTGTATAAGAAACCATGCTCAGAATAGGTATTACAATAAGTAAAAGATATTTAAATACTATACCAGTTCTTTCGAATACTCTGCGTTCTTTATCTTGGGAAAAACTTTGTGGAATACTACTTTTTGCATGTTGCACAGCAACACCAAATTTATTACTTAAGTTTTTACCACTGACTCTTTCGCCAGATTTAAACAAAGCTTTAAATAACATTCGTTCACTTGAAGGGGCATCTACATCTAAATCTTTAACTTTAATAAATTCAATCTCAACATCACTTATTTCTTCAATGATTAAATAACCCTTAGAAGCCCAATATATGATTAATGAAGTTATATCCTCATTTTGCAAATAACCGCGATAAATATAGGCGGTTTCCGCACTACTTAGACCATCAGGAGCAGTAAACTCAACAGAATCTACAAGCGGATAGTCTTTACCGTATTTCAAATAAATTAGAACTATGATTCCTAAAAATGATAAATTTGATATAACACTTATGTGACTAAAGTCGGAATTAGGATATTGAAAATAAGCATCCCCAAGACTTGTCTCCACAGTTATCGCTTGAAGATAAAGTTCTTCATCATAAGAAGCTATTATTTTATTACCTTCAATCTTATGTTCCACAGGTCTATTTTCAGAGGTAGCGTAAAAGTATACCTCATTCTTAATCTCTTGAGGGAGTGTAAGTGTGAAATCCACATGTTTAATTGGAAATTCCCATTTATCAGCAATGACATCAAAATAGAATATATCCTCATCATTTCCAGTCCAATTATAAAGTTGGATATTATATTGATATTTATAAGTTTTTCTACCTTCAATAAATGTATCTGGGTCACCAATTCTAATAACCACTCCATCACCATTATCATCAACTTCATATGGATCATCTGTTAAAAGTTCCACATTAGATATTGGCATCAAAATATCCATCTTTTTTCCTTTGTACTCAAAATCATAGTATTTTTGAGGAATAAAAGCGAAAATCCCTCGATGTGGGGTTTTAAAATTCATATCAATTTCTTGTACTATTGTCATTAAACCTGTTTCTGACACTTTAATATCTACATTCATTCTTTCTGCTTCTAAAGATGAATCTGCATTGATTGAAACAGGAAAAATGATTAAAAGTAGTAGGCTAATTATAAAAATATTTATTTTCTTCATTTTATCCCTCCTTATTAAAAAAGGGGCGATGCCCCTTTTAATTAAAATTGTACTTTAACATTTTGACGTTCTTGTTCCTGCTCAACTTCAAATAGCGGCATTTTTTTGAACCCGAACATATTTGCTACAATAACTGAAGGGAAAGTTTCTGTTTTAACATTATACTCTCTTGTCACAGCATTATAATATTTTCTTGACTGAGCAATTTCTGTTTCCAATGTTTGTAACTGTCTTTGTAAATCCATAAAGTTTGTATTTGCTTTTAAATCTGGATAATTTTCAGATAAAGCAAATAATCTTCCAAGAACTTGACCTAATTGTCCTTCAGCTTCAATTTTAGCCTCTGGTGTATTTGCACTCACTGCAGAATTACGAGCAGAGATAACTTTTTCCAAAGTTTCTTTTTCATGACTTGCATAACCTTTGACTGTTTCCACTAAGTTGGGAATTAAATCATATCTTTTCTTGAGATACACATCCATTGTTGAAAAACCTTCTTCAACCATATTCTTATTTTTAACTAAAGTATTATAAATTGAAATAAACGCAATTACGATTACAACTACGATTCCTAAGATTATATATAACATAATTTTATCCTCCATGTCTTACCTTAATAATACATCCACTCAATCTTTAAGTCAATCTTAACGATGTTGAGCCTTTTCTATTTCTCTTTTCATTGAACGTTCTTTTTCCACTTGTCTTTTATCATAAAGATGCTTACCTTTGGCTGTCGCAATTTCTAGTTTTGCTCTACCTCTTGATAAATGCATACCAAGTGGAACTATTGTATATCCTTGTAATGTTTCTGCTTTTTGTAATTTTTCAATTTCATGTTTATGAAGAAGAAGTTTGCGGTCTCTTGTCTCATCATGGTTAAAGATATTACCCTGTTCATAAGGTGCGATATGCATTCCTTTGATAAAGACTTCACCATTTCGAATCGAAATATAAGCTTCACTTAGCTGAACTCGACCTTGTCTTATCGATTTAATTTCTGTTCCTTGAAGAACAATTCCAGCCTCATAACGATCTTCAATAAAATAATTATGAAAAGCTTTACGATTTTTTGCGATTACGCTCACCTTTTCGCCTCCTTCGTTTCTTTTCTTTTTTTAATTCAAAATTCACAACATACTCAATCATATCCACAGACACTAATTTGACTGAAACTTTTTGTCCAATTTTAAATTCACGATTAGTTCGCTCACCAATTAATTTTTGAGCACTTGGATCAAAAATATAGTAATCATCTTTTAAAGAGCGAATGTGAACTAATCCTTCAACAGTATTGTCTAGTTCGACAAAAAAGCCAAAATTACTGACACCACTAATATATGCAATATAAGATTCTCCAACCTTATCCTCCATAAATTGTGCCTTTTTAATCTTTTCAACTTGCCTTTCAGCATCTAATATAGCTCTTTCCTTATCTGAAACATGTCCTGCAGCTTCGGCAGTATATGCTTCATCCTTAATATAGCCCGCCATATCTGATTTAATAATATACTTCTTAATTCTTTGATGTAACAACAAATCAGGATAACGTCTGATTGGCGATGTGAAATGAGTATAATCTTCAAGCGCTAAACCAAAATGACCAATTGGTATTTCAGAATAACGTGCCTTACTCATTGTTCTTAAAACCAATCGAGATACAACTGGATATTCAGGCTTATCATGGAAGTAATCCAAGGCTTTTTGTAAAGTCTTAGGATGTACATCCTCTAAATTACCTCTCATCTTATATCCTAAAATTCGCAAGGTATGAGATAATTCCTGTAATCTTTCTTTTTGTGGTTCCTCATGAACTCTATATAAAACTGGTATCGATTGAAATTTACAATGTTGAGCTACTACTTCATTAGCTTTAACCATGAATGCTTCAATCATTGTTTCTGATTCTCCACGTTCTCTTTTAAATATATCTAAGACATTGCCATCATTGTCAACAAGAAATTCTGTTTCATCACTATCAAAATCAATAGATCCTGCTTGCTCACGATTATAATTTAATCTACGTGCACAATCCAACATCATTTCAACCATAGTTTCAAACTCGCCTAAATCTTCTTGATTATTTATTTGTTTATAAGATAATCGTTGACGCGAACGAATAACTGATTCATAAATATTATAATCAATCACTTCACCTTGGTGAGTCAAATCCATTTGACATGTGATTGTTAAACGATCAACTCCAGGATGCAATGAACAAATACCATTTGATAACTCTTTTGGAAGCATTGGCACAACTCGATCCACCATATAAATTGATGAACTTCTTTCAAGCGCGCTTTGATCAATGAAACTTCCTGAAGGAACATAATGACTCACATCCGCAATATGAACATATAGACGATATCCATTATTTAAAGATTCCATATAGACAGCATCATCTAAATCCTTAGCATCTTCACCATCAATAGTGATGACATCTTGGTCACGATGATCTTTTCTACCCTTCATTTCCTCTTCACTTACAGAACTAGGAATATTTTTAATTTCTTCTAAAACTTCATCAGAAAATTCCACATCTAATCCATAGACATAAAGAACGCTTAACACATCCATACCTGGTTCATCTGCTTGTCCCAATACTGAATCTAGATTTATTTTAATTTTTTCATCAACGGAAATGATTTTACCAATAACTCGATCATTTTCTTTGAATTTAATGCCCTTTGCTTCATAGTCTACTTTTTGTACTATTCGACTATCATAAGGAATAAAACGTAATTTACCATCAATCTTTTTCATGGTTCCTAAAAGAAACTCTCTATGTCGCTTAACAGTCTTTAAAACTTTACCGAAAATTTTCTTGCCATGATGGACTGATATTAAAACATCGTCTTGATCTAAAGCATTATTGAAATCATCACCATTGATATAAAATGATTCATCCTCAGTTTCAACAAATGCAAATTTTTCCCGAACAAGCCTAAAAGATCCAAATGCATAGTGTACATTATCAATATAATATACAAAATCATTATGGATAATTAAATCATGATCAACTAACATCTCTTCCATAATCTCATTCACTTCAGAAAGCGATAAAGATAGCGCCTCTTGAATGGTTTTATGCCAATCATCCAACGCTATTTCTTTTGGGTTATGATCAAGAAAATCTTGAACTTTTTCATAATTTTTAAATTTTTTCATAATTTTTACTCAAATAAAAGAAAAACCGCTA
>CAZRNT010000008.1:3469-19467 GCA_964601525.1 uncultured Erysipelothrix sp. | reverse complement strand
TGAGGAAATTTTAAATCTTGTCCCCCTCCATGAATATCAATCAATTCCTCGTTAAATTCTTTATGAATCATTACAACACACTCAGTATGCCAACCAGGACGTCCTTTTCCCCAAGGTGAATCCCAAACAATACCTTCTTTAGTTTTCTTCCAAAGAACAAAATCCAAAGGATTTTCTTTTTCTTGATTTCTTTCAATCCGTGCTCCAACTTGCAAAGCTTCTAGATCTTGATTAGAAATTTTGCCATAATCTTTTACCTTTGAAACTCTAAAATATACATTACCATCAACATTATAAGCCACATCTTTTTCAATAAGCTCTTTTATAAAATTAATAATATTATCCATATTTTCTGTGACTTTAGGACATGCATCTAAAAAGTTTGCATGTAATTTTTCTCTTATGTCATCATAAGCATCTATATATTTTTCAGAAATCTCTTCCTCACTGACATTTTCAAGAATTGCTTTATCAACAATTTTATCATCAATATCTGTAAAGTTTGAAACATAGTGCACTTTATAACCCTCATGTTCTAAAACACGCCTTAGTAGATCAAAGACTACAATGGGACGGGCATTTCCAATATGAGCATGGTTGTAGACGGTCGGACCACAAACATACATCGAAACCTCATTTTCTTTAATTGGTACAAATTTTTCTATCTTATTAGTTTTTGAGTTAAATAAGTTCATACACGACCTCCATATTTTATTTAAGTATAACATATAAAAAAAGACATCCTCATACGAGAATGTCTTTTGATAATTTTTTTACTAATTAGAATGATGAAGCAACGTGATGTGCTAAACGTACTAATTGGTGTGTGTATGATGCTTCGTTATCATACCATGAAGCAACTTTAACTAAGTTAACTCCACCAACGTTTTGAACTTTAGTTTGTGTTGCATCAAATAGTGAACCATATGAGATTCCAATAATATCTGTTGATACTAATGGTTCTTCAGTGTAACCAAATGATTCGTTTGCTGCTGCTTTCATAGCTGCGTTTACTTCGTCAACTGTTACGTCTTTATCAACTGCAACAACTAACTCTGTAATTGAACCTGTGATTACTGGAACACGGTGAGCATTTCCGTCTAATTTTCCTTCTAATTCAGGAATAACTAGTGAAATTGCTTTTGCTGCACCTGTTGATGCAGGAATAATGTTTGCTGCTGCTGCACGTGCACGACGTAGGTCGCTATGTGGAGCATCTAAGATGTTTTGGTCATTTGTGTACGCATGAATTGTTGTCATTGTACCATTGATAATTCCAAACTCATCATTTAATACTTTAGCCATTGGAGCCAAGCAGTTTGTTGTACATGATGCACCTGAGATAACAACTTCGCTACCATCTAATACATCATGGTTTGTGTTATAAACGATTGTTTTGATATTTCCTGATGCAGGAGCTGAGATAATAACTTTACGTGCTCCAGCTTCTAAGTGAAGACCAGCTTTTTCTTCTGTACGGAATACACCTGTTGATTCGATAACAACATCAACACCTAATTCTTTCCATGGTAAGTCTGCTGGGTTCTTTTCGCTGTAAACTTTAATTTCTTTTCCGTCTACTACGAAAGCACCATCTTTAACTTCAATGTCATGATCGAAACGACCTTGAGCTGAGTCATACTTTAACAAGTGTGCTAATGTTTTAGCATCTGTTAAGTCGTTAATTGCTACTAATTCCATATCTTCTGAACCAAAGATATAACGGAAAGCTAAACGACCAATACGTCCGAAACCATTAATTGCTACTTTTACTGTCATAATATATTTCCTCCTTGTTTAACTGACATTATTATTATATACCATATAGAAACGTTGTCAATTGTGATAAGAATAACTTAAGTAATTAAATTGCGATTAAATACAGGTTTACCAAAAGCATGAAAGCCTGAATACGCACTTATAATTTTTATATGGTAAAGCCTCTCAAATAAATCTTTATCATTAATTCTCGCTAGTAAAAACGGAAACTTATTTCGCTTGGCATCTGGCAATATCTTATGAATTCTTTCCGATTCACTGGCAATCAAGACAATTCTTGACACACCCTTTGATAAAAAGCTTAAAATTCTAAATAAACTACCGCTCGTATTATAAACACACTCACTTATTTCCACAAATGATTGATGTCTTATATAGAAGGCATAGCCTGCAATTTCCCTATTCTCATAATAAGCAATTACACCACCACCAAGACCTTTATAAATTTTGCTTAACTCCTCAAACTCTTCAACACTTCGTTTGAAGTAGCCGGTGAAGTAGTCTGTAAATGAATCATAAGCTTTAAGTAAGTCTTCAGAATTCACATCCATTACAATCCCTGAAACTGATAGCTGTGGTAAGGAATCAACCGCTATATTATATTGATAATGTTCAACCACAGTCTCAAAACCATAATCTTCATATTGAAAATCACTACGAGGGTAAGCAAATGTAATTAAGCTAGTACGAGCACTTCTTTCCAACTCTTCCTGAAACAAAGCATCCGCAAAATCTTTATCCGTGTAGATTGGTCCTCGTATCACTGTAGACTTCAAAAGATTACCATGCAAAGACAAGATTTTTTCTTTACTTGAACAAAGAGCTAATATTTCTCCATCAACATCTACATATCTGTGTTCTTCATTTGAAATTTCGCGATTAAAATAAGCATCATAATATGCTTTGTTTTTATCTTTATCATGCTCTACACAATAACGATAGAGCTTCGCTTTATCTTTGCCATTTAATTCTTGCAAGAGAATCCCTCACTTCTATTGATCGTCAGCATCTCTTTCTGTGTATTCCACATCAATAATATCATCCGAATTTCTTTGCTTAGTACTTCCATTTTCTTGTGTATAAGTCCGATTATTATTTTGTCTATAAGTATGTCTAGTTTTATTTCCAGTAAATAATATTGATATCATTCTAACAACTGTAATCACAATCCATAACATAAGAAAAAAGTATAATAATTTCGGAAGCGCTAAAACAATAAAAAACGATAAGATAAGAACTATTAAATACGACATAGTATGCACCGCCTTTATTCAATTATAGCACGAAAAAATTATTCTTCGTCTAATTTCGCTGCGAGAGTCATTATTTTTTTAAAACGATGCTGTAAGCCAGATTTACTTATACTTTCTCCATAAGATTCAGTATATTCATCAATTAATTCATTTAAACTTGCTTCTGGATGATTCATTCTTAAATCACCCACCATAATCAATTTCTCATCAAGTTGATTATACTGATTCGCCTCTATTAATTTGTATATGGCATCCAATTGACGATTACCAGCTTGAATTGTTTTAACTTCATTAGCCACTTCACAATTATCCAAACGTGTTAAGGAGTTTTTAAAATCTCGTTGAATACGAACATCTTCAAATTCCATAGTTTTATTATATGCTCCTACAACTTTTAAAAAGTCCGCAATCTTATCTGCTGCCTTAACATAAACAACATACTTCGATCGTCGCTCAATTATTTTAGCCTCTATATCAAACTTACTTAATTGTTGGAGTAAATATTCCGATAGACCTTCTCGGTCACTAGAAATTTCCATATGATAATTAGGAGTCATCGGAGAATTAATACTACCGCTTGCTAAAAACGCTCCTGCTAAATAGGACCTTAAACAACATTCTTTTTCCACAATATAGTCTTTAGGTTGCTCTGTCACTCGTCCATTCTCATAGACGCCAATATCATCTAAGATCTTTTCTGCACCATCTAAAACGGTAAGAACATAAATATTATTTTTATCTAAATTTTGTTTTTTCAAAATTGTAAGATCTATCTCAACATCATAAAGTTCTCTTATTAACTTATACATTTGTCGAGCAATCGTTGCATTTTCAATTTCAGCCTCTAACATAATTTTGCGATTACGAATAATGATCGAAGAATTAATATGTAAAAAAGAAGAAATCTGTGCTCTCATACAACAAGCCTCAACTGGCATTGTCGTTATTTCATGCTTTACTTCACTACTAAAGGACATTTAACCGCCTCCAAAACCTCATAAAAACCCTCTTCAACTTTCTTAGGGTCATGACGAATTACCGTTTCATCAAAACTTAATAAGCTTTGTCGAACCAGTTTATAATTATTCAATTTAGTTCTTAAACGAACAGGGCAACTTCCCTTTTCCTCATAGACCTTAAGTATATCTTGGGGAATTATATCATTTGCTAAAACAATTGCATCTAACTTTAATTCAGCATGTCTTTCAATGGCATCAATATGATCAGAGACCGTAAAACCATCTGTCTCTCCGGCTTGAGTCATAACATTGCAATAATAAACTAATTTTGCAGAAGTTGTATTCAGTGCTTCTTTAATACCTGGAATAATTATGTTAGGCAAAATAGAAGTATAAATTGAACCAATTCCAAAAACGATTAAATCTGCAGATTCAATTGCTTTAACAGCTTGCTCACTCGCTTCAACAAATTGATCATAGTATACATTTTTAATACTATTTTTATATTGAGGAATATTTGATTCTCCACGCACAATTGTTCCATCTTTCATTCGTGCCACTAAAGTTAAATTATCAGGACTTGCTGGAATAACATCACCTTCAACATTTAATATCTTAGACATAGAAGATATCGCATCAATAAAATCACCTGTAGTTTCAGTGAGTGCTGTTAATATTAAATTACCAAGACTATGACCCGCAAGTTCAGATCTAGAATTTTCATTAAATCTAAACTCCATCATTTCACTTAGCATCGATTCAGATTCAGCTAAAGCTAAGATTACGTTTCGAACATCTCCCATTGCTGGCATATCAAAATCTTCCCGTAAACGTCCTGTACTGCCGCCATCATCTGCTACAGTTACAATCGCCGACAAGTCTACACCATCGATATTTTTCAGTCCTCTTAATAACGTTGACTGACCTTTTCCACCACCAATGACAACTACTTTCATGATTCCGTCGACTCCTTAACATCACGATGGTTTTTGAACACACTGTATTCTTTTCTATAATGCTTATAAAGATAGTTTACAAGAGAAACAGAACGATGTTGTCCTCCTGTACAGCCAATCGCAACCGTTAAGTGATGCTTAGATTCATCAATATATTTTTTAAAAGCATAATCTAAAAAAGGAAGTAAATGAGTCAAAAACTCTTTAGTGATTTCATCTTCCATCACATAAGAATAAACTTCCATATCATTACCACTTTTGTCTCTTAGATGTTCCTCCCAATAAGGATTATTTAAAAAGCGCACATCAAAAACAAGATCAGCATCCATTGGTAAGCCTTTTCGATAACCAAACGAAATAAAACTAATTGATAAAGAAGACTTATCTTCAAATGTGAAAAATCTCTTTATTCTTGATGTTAAATTTTGTTGGCTTAAAAATGTTGTATCAATAATAATTGTTGCAGAGCTTTTAATATCAGAAAACTCTTTAATTTCAGCATCAATCGCTTCTTCTAAACTGTTAGCCATATTCGCAACAATTAAAGGATGATTCCTTCTACTATATTTATATCTTAAAAGTAATTGCTCTTTAGAAGCATCTAGGAATAAAACAACTACCTCTATATCTGTATTTTTAAATTTATTAAAAAACACTTTAAAATCAACCGCAGTGACTGAAAGTGCCAATTTTTTATATCGCGGATCGTCTTCTTCATGAATTTCTTTGATTAAGCTATCAACCATTGTTTCTGGGAATCGGTCAATACAGTGATAACCCAAATCTTCTAAAACGGCCATAGAGCTAGTTTTACCAGCACCTGATAGCCCTGTTACTAAAACAACTGTATTATTTTTCATACGTCCACCTCTCCCCTATTATAACAAAAATCTAAGGCTATGCCTTAGATTTAAGATTTTGTATATATTGGAAAGCGTTCTGTGCTGCAATAGCTCCATCACTTGCTGCAGTAACGATTTGACGTAATTGTTTAACAACAACATCACCTGCTCCATAGATTCCTGGAATAGCGGTCTCGAGCTCTTCGTTCGCAATAATGTATCCTTCACTATTTAGAACTCCATGTTTTTCTAAGAAACCTGTTGCTGGTATCGCCCCGATGTATGGGAAGACACCATCTGCAGAAATTTTAACTCTTTCTTTTGTATCTACATTTTCAAATTCAATCCCAGCGATATGGTCATCTTCAATCACATATCCAACTGGTAAATGTTTTTTAATAATTTCAATCTTAGGATTATTGTAGACTTGTTTCTGAGCGATTTCATCACCACGGAATACATCTCTACGAATCACTAATTTAACTTTATCAACAAACTGTGTTAAGAATACAGCTTCTTCAAGAGCTGAGTTTCCTCCACCAATGACGATAACTTCTTTTCCTCTATAGAAAGCCCCATCACAAACTGCACAGTAAGATAAACCTTTTCCTAGAAGCTGCTCATCTTCTGGGAATCCTAATGTTCTCTCATTTGTACCTGTTGCTACAATCACAACATAGGCTGAATACTCATTTCCATCTTCTGTCTTAACAATTTTTAAATCACCTTGATCTTCAATGTCGACAACATTTCCATATAAGTACTCTGTTCCATAAACATTTGCATGTTCAAACATCTTCATGGATAAATCAACACCTGTAACTTCATCAATTCCTGGATAGTTACAAATAATATCTGTTTTAATCATTTTTCCGCCTGGTGCTTCTGACTCAAGCATTGCTGTTTTCATTCCTGCACGCCCAGCATATACCGCTGCTGTAAGCCCTGCAGGACCTGCTCCAATGATAATTACATCATAGTTCTTGTCCATTCATGTTCCTCCTTAAGAATGTCTAAAATTACGCGTAAATCATCGATTGCTCGGTTCGGTTTACCATTCAGAATGTCCTCATTTGAAATATTATCAAAATTGTAAGCAATTGTAAATGCTCCTGCCCGAGCACCCGCTTCGATGTCGCTCCATTGGTCACCAACATAAATCAGTTGATCTCTACCAACATTCATTTCTTCTAAAGCTTTATCAATACCTGCTGGATGAGGCTTGACAAAGTCAAAATCTCCATAGCCCAATACAACTTCAAAATAATGATGCATATTATATTCATCAAGTGGCCACTGCATAGCCTTCACAATCTTATTGGAAACAATTCCCATGCGATAACCTTCTTCTTTTAAGCGATCTAAAACTTCTATCGCATAAGGCATAGGCTTTACATACTCAGGATGTAATTTTTGATTGATATCTCGATAATACTCAATCACTTCATCAATCAAGTCACTAGGGAAATGTTTGGAAAAACTATCATTTAATGTCGGACCAATAAACGCATGCAATTCTTCATCGCTAAGTTTATAATCCGGTTTATATTTTTTAAACACCTCAACTACAGTAGCTTTGATGCAAGGCTCAGTATCCATAATTGTGCCATCAAAATCAAAAAGAATTATTGGTTTATTGTCCGTAGACATCCATGGTCTAAACACATTAAGATAACCCATTAATCCAACAGCGACAAATATTAAAGAAATAATTTGCGCCATTCTAAGACCCATAAATAAAAGACTATCTGTACGCATTCCTTCAATGAAGAAACGAATTGTTCCATACCACATGAGATAAGCAAATGTTAAATCTCCACGTTTTATTTTGCTGAAACGTTTTAATACTAAAACGATTAATACCCAACCGATTATATTACCAACGCTTTCAAAAAAGAAAGTTGGTTGGCGATATTCACCAGCAATAAACATCATATCTTTAAACCAATTTGGAAAGAAACGGTAATATGCCTCGCTAACAACTCCTCCATAAGCCTCTTGATTCATAAAATTTCCCCAACGGCCAATGGCTTGAGCAATCATTACATTAGGGATGATTAAATCAGCCCATTGCCAAAAATTAATATTTCTTTTTTTAGTGAAAAAGTAGCCATAAGCAATACCGGCAATAAGTCCACCCTGAATTGCTAATCCACCTTCCCAAATCGCGAATATTTTCACTGGATTTGCAAGATAACTCCCCAAGTCAGAGAAAAGAACATACCAAATTCTTGCACCTAAAAATCCTGTGAGCAACGCACCAAAAAACAATGATTCAACATCTTCTTCTTTATAACCGACCTTCTTCAAATTACGAAGACTAATAGCATATGCAATATATGCTCCTGTCATAATAAAGACTGCATACCAAGCTATTTGAAATGGTCCTATCTCGACAAATATTTTTGTATCAGGAAAAAATTTAATCATCTTCATTACCTTCTATTGCTTGTTTTTGAATGTAATCCATAACCCTTTGGTCAAATATTTGTGCATTATTAATTCCTCTTTGTTTTAACATGAAATCTTGAACTGCCGATTCAACAAGAACCGCTAAGTTCCTACCTTCTTTTACTGGGAAAATTAATAAAGGAATATCAAGACCTAATGTTTGGTAATATGTTTGATCTTCGACACCTGCTCTTAAATAATGAGCTCTATCATCCCATTTCTTAAATTCAACAACAAAATTAATTTCTTCTTTTTCTAAATAGGCACGAACACCAAACATTTGCGTAACATCTATAATTCCAATACCTCTTATTTCTAACATACCTTTTAGAAGCTCAGGAGCTGTTCCAATAATGGTATCTTTTACTCGCGAAATATCAACACGATCATCCGCAATTAGAGAATGTCCCCTTAATATTAAATCAAGAGCAACCTCACTTTTTCCCATGCCACTATCTCCAGTGATTAAAACTCCTTTACCAAATACGTTCATTAAAACTCCATGAACATTTGTTGTTCGAGCTAAAACCTCATCAAGGTAAGTAACCATCTCAACCATAATGTCTGAGCTTGGTTCATTTGTTTTAAAAACAGGGAAGTTTTTGTGTTTCGCAACTTTATAAAGCTCCTTAGGACAATCATTTCCACCTGTAATCAATATCATTGGAGTTTTATCATGTGTAATTTTTTCAAATCTAATCGTTTTCGTCTCGGAATCTAATTTTTCTAAATAAGCAGTTTCTTTATTACCAATTATCACAATTCTTTTGTGCTCTGCATGATCATAAAAACCTGTTAATTCTAGACCTGGTCGATTTGTATTGGGAACGATGATTTTTCTTTTTAAAGAATCTTCATCACCCGTAACCTGATGAAAACCAAAGTGTTCTATAAATTTCTTAACAGTACAGCTTGCTCTATCTTCCATTATTTACTCTCCCTCTCTAAAACTTTCTTTAAATATTGTCCCGTATAACTTTCTTCTACTTTAATAATCTTTTCTGGACTTCCCTTCGCAACTATATAACCGCCACCATCGCCACCTTCTGGACCTAAGTCAATGACATAGTCAGCAGATTTAATTACATCAAGGTTGTGTTCAATAACAATTACAGTATCTCCTTGATCTACAATTGTCTGCAATACTGATATTAATTTCTCAACATCATAGGTATGTAGACCTGTAGTAGGTTCATCTAATACAAAGACTGTTTTTCCGGTTGAAGGTCTCTGTAATTCACTCGCAAGTTTAACTCTTTGTGCTTCTCCGCCTGAGAGTGTAGTTGCACTTTGTCCTAATTTAATATATCCCAAACCAACATCTTTTAAGGTTTCTAAACCTTTTTTAATTTTAGGGATTGGACTAAAGAATTCTGCCGCTTCATCTATACTCATATCTAGGATATCAAATATATTCTTATCTTTATACTTAACTTGAAGAGTTTCTTCATTATATCGTTTCCCATGACATTCACTACACTTTACATAAACATCAGGAAGGAAGTGCATTGATATACGTTTGACACCATCACCTTTACATACTTCACAACGTCCACCCTTAACATTAAAAGAAAATCTTCCTTTTTCATATCCACGCATTTTGGCCTCTGGAGTTTTCGCAAAAAGATCGCGAATATCATCAAATACTCCTGTATACGTTGCCGGGTTTGAACGCGGAGTTCGACCAATAGGATTTTGGTCAATTGTAATTAATTTATCAATATTTTCAAGACCCTTAATCTCTCTATGTTTACCAGCCTTAATTCTTTGTCTTCCTAACGATTGGTAAATAGCCTTACTTAATACCTCGTTAACAAGGGAGGATTTTCCACTACCACTCACACCACTTACAACCGTAAGTGTTCCTAATGGGAATTTCACATTGATATTTTTAAGGTTGTTTTCTTTTGCTCCTTTTACATCAAGTGATAAACCATTGCCTTTTCTTCTTTTCTTAGGAACTTCAATTTTTCTAGCCCCACTTAAATATTGTCCTGTAATAGATTTTGGATTCTTTTTGATTTGTGCTAATGGGCCATTATCAACCACATAGCCACCATGTTCACCAGCCCCTGGACCAATATCAACAATCCAATCACTTTCTTCCATGGTCTCTTCATCATGTTCAACAACTATCAAAGTATTTCCTAAATCTCGCATATTTTTCAAAGTAGTAATCAAACGATCATTATCTCTTTGATGTAATCCAATTGATGGTTCATCTAAGACATATAAAACTCCTGTTAATCGCGAACCAATTTGAGTTGCTAAACGGATTCTCTGTGATTCTCCACCCGACATACTTCCAGCAATCCTATCAAGTGTTAGGTATTCTAGCCCAACATCTTCTAGAAATTTTAATCTAGAAACAATTTCTTTAATAACTAAATCTGCGATTTCAGCTTTCATATCATCTAGTTCTAAATTATCCATAAACACTAACGCTTCGCTAATAGACATTTTCGTAAATTCACTAATATTAATATCACCAACACGAACACTCAGTGCTTCTTCATTAAGACGACTGCCCTTACACTTAGAGCAAACATTTTCACCCATAAATGATGCATACCAATCTCTACTACTTTGAGATGTGGTATCACGATGTCTTCTTTCAATTAAATCAACAACACCTTCAATAACTTCATTTCGATGAAAACTATTGCCAGAGCGAGAGTGAATTGCATATTTAACAGGTTTTCTACTTCCATATAAAAGCAAATCCATTTGATTTTTCGTATAAGTTTTTATTGGTTTATCAATATCAACTTTCGCAAATTTACACAATTCATAAAAAGTTTGCCATTCAATATTTTGCGTATTTACAATATTTTTATAATAACGAATTCCACCTTCACTTATTGAAAGATTAGGATCTGGTATCAGGTATTCCAATTCAACTGACTGAGTAATTCCTAGTCCATTACATTGAGAACAGGCACCCATTGGTGAGTTAAAGGAGAATAACCTTGGTTCTATTGAAGCAATACTAAAACCACATTCTGGACAGGAAAACTGTGTCGAGAATGTAAGAATTTCTTCTCCATGTTTTACATAAACAATTCCACCACTAAGTTGCGTTGCTAGTTCAATAGAATCACTAAGTCTAAATTGACTATCATCTTTTTTGATAATTCTATCAACAACAACACTTATATCGTGCTTTTTATTTTTCTCAAGAGAAATCTCTTCATCAAGAGTTCTAGCCTCATCATCAACATATAAACGAATATAACCTTCTTTTCTTAACTGTTCTAAAGTTTCTTTATGTTCACCTTTTTTAGCACGAATAATGGGTGCTAAAATTTCTAGACGAGCTCGATCTTCTAAAAGCATAATGTGATCCACAATTTGTTGTACCGTTTGCGAAGTAATTTCTATATTGTGAATTGGACAATAAGCCGTTCCCACACGAGCATACAAAAGTCTTAAATAATCATAGATTTCAGTAACTGTACCTACAGTTGATCGAGGATTATTACTTGTTGTTTTTTGATCGATTGCTATCGATGGAGACAATCCTTCTATCAATTCTACGTTTGGTTTTTCCATATTTCCTAAGAATTGGCGAGCATATGGGCTTAATGATTCAACATATCTTCTTTGCCCTTCTGCATAGATTGTATCAAATGCTAACGAAGTTTTTCCTGACCCTGATAAACCAGTCATAATAATTAATTTATTTCGAGGTATTTCAATATCTATATTCTTTAAGTTGTTTTCTTTTGCGCCTTTAATAACGATTTTATCTTTTTCCATTGCAACCTCCACTGGATAAATTATAACATGTTCACTTATATATTTTGTTTCATATGCAATTAGTAAAAAGATTGGACAATGTCCAATCTTATGAATTCAATTCAACTTTTAACTCCATTATTATATCACGAAGTTGTGCAGCTCTTTCGAAATCAAGAATTGCGGCCGATTCACGCATTTCTTTATCAAGTTGTTGAATAAGAGTTTCCACATCTTTCTTACTTCTCTTTTTACCTTTGAGAACACGTTGGCTAAGTTCCGCAGTTTCCTTACCTGCAATAACATCTCTAACTTCTTTAATAATTGTTTTAGGAGTAATCCCGTATTTTTTATTATGAGCAATCTGAATATCACGTCTTCTTTGCGTCTCATCTATTGTTTTCTTCATGGAATCAGTCATTTTATCTGCATACATTATTACATGACCATTCTCATTACGAGCTGCTCGCCCAACAATTTGAACTAATGAACGATAAGACCTTAAGAATCCTTCACGATCAGCATCGAGAATAGCAATCAAACTGACTTCTGGTAAATCCAATCCTTCTCTAAGTAAGTTAATTCCAACAACAACATCATACTTACCTAGACGCAAATCTCTTAGTATTTCTATTCTTTCTAAGGTTTTTGTCTCATGGTGTAAATAAGCAACTTTAATCCCTACTTCCAACAAGTATGAACTAAGTTCTTGAGCCATTTTTACTGTTAATGTCGTGATTAGAACTCTTTCATTTCTCTCTTTTCGTAATTCAATTTGTTCTAATAAATCATCCACCTGACCAGCACTTGGTTTTATTTCAATCGTTGGATCAAGCAGTCCTGTAGGTCGTATAATTTGCTCTACAACTTTATGATTGACTTTTTCAAGTTCATAATCACCAGGTGTTGCTGATACATAAATTGTTTGATTTTGTACTGACTCAAATTCCTCAAATGTCATTGGTCTGTTATTCAATGCACTTGGTAATCTAAAACCATATTCAACTAAAGTTCGTTTTCGTGATTGGTCCCCATTATACATTCCTCTTACTTGTGGTAAAGAAGCATGTGATTCATCAACAATAAACAAATAATCATCTGGGAAATAATCAAAAAGCGTATATGGTCTTTGGCTTGGACTTCTACCGTCAATGTGCATTGAGTAGTTTTCAACTCCTGAGCACATTCCAAATTCTCTTAAAGCTTCTAGATCGTATTCGGTTCTCTGTTTTAACCTTTGATATTCTAATAGCTTTTCTTCTGATTTAAAATAGTTTAAACGATCGTGTAATTCCTCTTCGATTTTTAAACATGCGTTTCGTATATGGTCCATATCTCTGGCATATTCATTCGCAGGAAAAATATGATATATCTTATAAGATTCCTTGACGGTTTGAGTGATGCGATCAAGCTCAACAATACGATCAATTTCATCACCAAAAAACTCTACTCGGACTACTATTTCATCAGTATGTCCTAAGACAATTTCTATAACATCTCCACGAACTCTAAACGTACCTCGTGATTGTTCTATATCATTTCTAGCATATTGTCTTTTAACTAGATCCATCATCAAGTCTTCTCGAGAAATTTCCTGACCTAATCGCAATGTGTAGAGCATCGCCTTATAGTAATCAGGATCACTTGTTGCATAAATACTCGCAACTGAAGCAACTACAATCGTGTCTCTTCTCTCTAAGATTGAGTTTTGAGCAGAGAGTCTTAGCATATCTAATTCCTGGTTAATCATGGAAGTTTTTTCAATATAAGTATCGCTTCCTGGTATATAAGCTTCTGGTTGATAATAATCAAAGTTTGAAACAAAATATTCTACACGGTTATGTGGAAAAAATTCTTTAAACTCTGAATAAAGTTGACCTGCTAAAGTTTTATTATGTACAAATACTAAAGTTGGTTTGTTTACTTTCGCAATAACTTGGCTAACAGTAAAAGTCTTACCCGTACCAGTAGCTCCTAGTAGAACTTGTTCTTTCTTTCCTTGATCAAGCCCCTCAACCAATTCCGCGATTGCTTTAACCTGGTCACCCTTAGGTTCATATTTTGAAACCAATTCAAATTTATGATCCATTCTTAACCACCTCAATTGCTTTGTGTAGTTGGACGTCTTTTTTATCTTTATTTTGTGACCAGTCTGCCACAACACTACTATAAATTTGTTTTACACTTTCTTGATCTAAGTCACTATTAACTTCTAGGCCCATTTTTCTTTGATATGCTTCTAGTGCATTTTTCGTTGCGGCGTCATAGTATCCATCAGTTCTACCTTCGTGGTAGCCTAAATATTTTAATGCTTTTTGTACATATGAGACAGCATCATGAACAGTATCATATTTTACTACGGAGTCTTTTAAATCAACATAATCCGCATAGAAAATATCCGCTAATTTTACTTCAACATCTGGTTTAATTCCAACCTCATTAATATTTTCACCATGAGGTGATAACCATTTTGCCATGGTTATTTTTAATGCACTTGAGTCAGGATATTTTTTCTGCATTTGGATGGTCCCTTTTCCATATGACTTAACCCCAACAATTTTACTATCTAAAACTTCTCTCATTGCAATGGCCAAGACCTCAGAAGCACTTGCCGAATTTTCATTCATCAATATAACAATATCATCAAATTGATATTTTGATTTTTCGCTTCGAGAAACATTATAAACTTTATTGTCTTTATTTTTATAGTTCTCTTGATAGACCACATCATTATTATCAAAAAAGATAGGAGCTATTTCTTGTATAGCATGTAGGTATCCGCCGCCATTATCTCTTAGGTCAATTATCAATTTATGAACATCTTGCTCAATCATCTCATCAAGGTAAGCCTTTAACGAATCCCCTAGATGACTACCAAATGAAGATATTTCAACATAACCAAGACCTTCTTCAATAACTTCACCCCAAACTAATGCATTAATTTTTCCACGCTTAATATCAAATTTCACAATTTCTTGGTTTCTTAAAAACTCTACATTTACATTAGTTCCACTCTCACCCATAATTAAACTTTGAATTTCTTCACTAGTTTTTCCTTCAATTTTAACTCCATCTACTTGATGAAGGATATCTCCTGCTTTAACTCCCGCTTTCTCGGCTGGTGAGTTTTTAAAAACCCTAGTAACAACATTTAAATCTCCAGCATAGTACTGAACCCCAATTCCTTCAAAATCACGATCTATTGAACTGGCTAAATCATTTGATTCAGTCTCAGTCATATAGCTGGTATGAGGATCTCCATTAATTTCTAACATTCCTTTAATTGCATTATCCACTAGTTCTTTTTCAGGATTATCATATTTATCAATGAAATACCAATAATCGATAAGGTCTTGATAAACTAAATCAAATCGATTTAGTTCGGAATTTCCCGGATTAACATTTGATCTCTTGATAAAATTATTACTTTGCCAACCAATCATAAAAGACGCAACGATAGACGCTACGACAGTTATTATTATTCTTTTTTTTCTTTTTTCCTTGGCAATTTCATCAGGCCAACGATGGCGTTCTAATTTTATACTTACTTTACGCTCTTCTTTATCCATATTAATTCACCTCGAACATGTCTTAAGTTTACCACAATCACATGCTTAATTCATTAATTATGTAAGTGCTAAGAGTGATATAATGAATACAATATTTTAAATAGGAGGTCATTATGAAAACTATAGCTATATACTGCGGTTCAAAAATGCCAGAAAATAAGATTTATATTGATGAAACAATAAAGCTCATTAAATATCTAGTAAAAAACAATTACAAAATAGTTTATGGCGGAGCAAATGTTGGCTTAATGGGAATTGTCGCTGATGAAGCACTCTCTCTAGGGGGACATGTTATAGGTGTCATGCCAGATAATTTAATTAAAAACGAAATCGCCCACCAAAACTTAAGTGAACTACATCTAGTAAATACAATGCACGAAAGAAAAGCAATGATGGCCAATCTCGCCGATGTGTTTATAGCCCTTCCAGGAGGATATGGAACCCTTGATGA
>CAZRNT010000008.1:0-3369 GCA_964601525.1 uncultured Erysipelothrix sp. | reverse complement strand
TGCATACGACATGGAGCAGAATTTCCATTGCTTCCGCATCGATAAGCTGACTCATTTCCATAACTTGATGAGCCTGTTCCAAATGTGTTGGTTGTTGCATAGGAAATTGCTTGATCAATACCAGAATTTCCTAAATAAAATACTTCAGCATGCAAGTGAGGACCTGTTGAAGAGCCAGATGATCCAACTCTTGCTACTTGTTGTCCTGCTGAGACTGCTTGTCCTTGTCCAGCTACAAATCCACCCGATTCAATATGTGCATAAAGAATTCCATAATAGCTTCCACCTACATTAACAATTAAGTTCATATAGTTACCCCATCCACCATTACATGAATTAGGGAATCCACCCCAAGTTGGACATCCTCCTTGAGTTTTAATGACCACACCATTTGCTGGAGCAACAATTGGAGTACCAATACTTGCACTAAAGTCTTGCCCAAGATGTTTTGTTCCACCTAGCCAGCCAGGGTAATTCCACACCCCGGGACCAAAGCTAAAAGATCCACCGATTGGATATCTCCATCCATTTGATGAATGGCCCCCACCAGTATTTCCAGCGTCACTATTTGAACCGCCTCCATTACCACTTGATGGTGGTGGAGCTGGCCTTTCAAATATGTCCTTTAATTTTTGAGCTTCTGCATTTGATATGCTAATTGATTCTTTCCTCAATTGTTCTTTGTGTGCCTTTTGAACCATTAATTCTTTAACAACAACTTCAATCGTTTCTTTTAATGCCTTAGCTTTATCTACTTGAACAACTAAAAGCTCCTTTTCACTTTCAAGTTGTTTCTTTTTAACAACTAACTTTTCTTTATCAGCTTCTAAAAGTTTTTGTTCTTCAAGAACTTCATTAATTAAAGCTTCGTTATATTCTTTAATTCGTTTCATTCCTTCGCTTCGGCGAATGATATCAGAGAAATCACTGGCTCCCATAACAAATTCAATATAGCCATTAACTCTCATTTCGCCTTGCATATTTACAAGGAACTGTTTTACCAACTGATTGAGTTCTTCAATATGGTCTTCACGTTCTTTAATTTCTTTTTCTACAGTTTTAATTGTTGATTCGATATCTGCAATATTTTTTTCATTCTCAACAATATCTGATTCAAGTTTTTCAATTTCGACATGATACTTTTGAAGTTTTCTTTCTTCTTCATCAAGATTCTTTTTAATATCTTCTAAACTTGAATTTGCATTTTTAATTTCTTCTTTAGTACGCGCTATTTTCTCATTACGATAATCCGCAAAAGCCACACATTCTGACGCCATGTCTGGTCCATAATTCTTACAAGCTTTTGTATAGTAATCTTCTTTAGCTTTGAATTTATTATATTCCGCATCAGTCATTGCGAAAAGCGGAGATAACATACCCAAACCTAAAAATAGAACAACGGCTAAAATGATGATTTGTTTGATTCTTTGTTTCATCGTGTCCACCTCAATAATCTTCCTACTGTAAGTAAACTACCAAGCGCTCCAACAAATACTCCAATTAATGCAAGTACAGCAGATATTTGATAAACCAAAGGCTCTGCTGGAACAAGTTTGAACATACTTGACCAAACAACTCCACCTGTACCTGCTAATAAATATTTATATAAGAAAATAGATGCAAGAACAGGAATAATCGATCCGATCAAACCAATAATCATACCTTCGATGATAAATGGCCAACGTATGTACCAATTACTTGCTCCTACAGTTCGCATAATACTAATTTCATTTTGACGTGATTGAACTGAAACCCTTATCGTATTAGCAATTAAAAACACTGCTACCGCACTTAAAAATAATACTGTGATTAATCCAACATTTCTAATTTGCTCTAATGTATTCATAAATTTACCAGTTCCATCTCCACCATAAGAGGCATAAAATACACCATCTAATTCTGAGATTTTCTCAGTAACATCTTTAATAGTGTCACCATTTTTAACAGTGATTAAAAAAGCGTCCATAAATGGATTTGCTTCACCACGATACGGCCCATATAATTCTTCTGATTCTTCAGTACCATCTAATTGAATAAAATACTCTAATTCTTCCTCTTTGGTAGAAAACACTACTTTTTCCACCTCAGGTATTTTCGATATTTGTTCTTCCAATCCCTTAATTGCTTCTTCGTCTTCAAATTCTCTATCTACCTGAACATGGATTTGTACATTTTGTTCCACATTTTTCGTGACAGAATCTAAATTAACATTTAGAAAAAGGAACATTGACATCAACAATAAGGTTACGGTAACAGAAGAAATACTAGATAAGGATAAAGCAAAGTGTCGAAACACTCCCGTAAAACCATCCTTAATATGACGAATAACTCTAGACATGATTCATATAGCCTCCTGTATTCATATCCGCAACAATATGTCCTGAATCTAGGGCAATTGTACGCTTTTTATACTTATTGACTATATCAATATCATGAGTAACCATTAAGATTGTCGTTTCTTCTTCCTGATTAATTCTCTCCAATAAATCTATTATTTCATATGATTTATCAGGATCTAAGTTTCCTGTTGGCTCATCAGCAATTAAAAGCATTGGTTTGTTGGCTATTGCTCTTGCAATGGCAACTCTTTGTTGCTGTCCTCCACTTAGTTCAAGTGGATAAGCATTAGCTTTTTCTGATAAATCAACAAGTCTTAGTACTTCTCTAACACGTTTTCTAACTTCGACTCTTGGAGTATTTACAACCTCAAGAGCAAACGCTACATTTTCAAATACAGTCTTTTTTTCTAATAATTTAAAGTCTTGAAATACAACTCCTATATTTCTTCTATAAATAGGTACTTTGGAATGTCTTAATTTTCCCACATTAAAGTCTCCAACTTTAACATCACCTTTAGTTGGTATTTCTTCACCATTCAAGAGTTTAATCAATGTGGATTTACCAGAACCTGTCGGTCCAATAATATACACAAACTCTCCTTGAGAAATGGTTAGATTGACTTCATGTAGTGCATTAACACCATTTTTATATCTTTTAGATACTTCATTTAATCGAAGCATTCTTACAACAACTCCATTCCTACTTTATAATTATATCACATGTTCCTTGAAATATTAGTGAAATCAAGCCTTGTAAAAGCCTGGCCCATGAACTTCAGTTACATCTGAAACAATCAATAATGCATCTTCATCAATTTCTTTGACTAGCTTCTCTAATTCAGAATACTGATTATTCATCAAGATAGTCATAATCATTTCTCTTGATTGATTAGTATAGCCACCACGAGCAGGAATCAAAGTAGAGCCACGATCAATTTGTGTGTGAATCACATGTAAAACCTCTGCATTTTTTTGAGTAATAATAAATACTTGTTTAGCCTTGTCTCCACCAATCATTTGAATTTTATCA
>CAZRNT010000007.1:3473-20030 GCA_964601525.1 uncultured Erysipelothrix sp. | reverse complement strand
CTGTCATCTATTTGAAAATGAGTTGTCCACAATAAAAACACTTCATAAATATTTAGAAAACAATAATTACGAAGTAATCGGTGATTATATTTGCGAAGTAATCTACGAATTTCCGTACCTTAATAAAGATGGAAGAAATATGTTTATTCGACTTCAAGTACCAATAAAAAAATAAAAGCGATTCTCATTATGAGAATCGCTTCTTTAATTATTCAACTGAAACTTTAATACCAGGTCCCATTGTTGATGTAAGAACTAGGTTCTTAATAAATGTACCTTTAACTGCTGCTGGACGTGATTTAACAACTACGTCGTTAAGTGCTTTGAAGTTATCAACTAATTTATCACTATCAAATGATAATTTACCGATAATTGTATTTAGGTTACTTTCTTTATCAACACGATATTCGATTTTACCTTTTTTAATTTCTTCAACAGCTTTTGCTACATCCATCGTAACTGTTCCTGTTTTTGGGTTAGGCATTAATCCTTTAGGTCCTAAAACACGTCCTAATTTACCAAGCTCACCCATCATATCAGGAGTTGCTACGATAACATCAAAGTCAAACCATCCACCTTGAATTTTTTCAAGATATTCAGCATTACCAACATAGTCTGCACCTGCTGCTTTTGCTTCTTCTTCTTTTGCACCGTTTGCAATAACAAGAACTTTTTGACTTCTACCTGTTCCATGAGGCAATACCATTGCTCCACGGATTTGTTGATCCGCATGACGAGTATCAACATTTAAATGATATGAAACTTCTACAGTTTCATCGAATTTTACAAAACTTGCTTTCTTTAATAGTTCAACTGCTTCAGTAATTGAATAGACTTTTTCGCGATCAACTAATTCAGCAAGATTTTTTCTGTTCTTTGTTTCTTTAGCCATCTTATTAGTCCTCCAATCCTTCTACAGCAATACCCATGTTACGTGCTGTTCCAGCAATAATTCTCATTGCTGCTTCAACATCGTTAGCATTTAAATCTGGCATTTTGTATTCTGCAATTTCACGCAATTGATCAGCTGTAATTGTTCCAACTGTTTGTGTGTTTGGTGTTGCAGCACCACTTTTTACTCCTGCAGCTTTCTTTAATAAGATTGCAGCTGGTGTAGTCTTAAGAACAAAATCAAAAGATTTGTCATCATAGACTGAAATTTCTACTGGCACAACATCTCCTGGACGATCTTTTGTTTGATCGTTAAACGCAGTACAGAATTGTGGCATATTAATTCCAACTCCTGCTAGTGCTGGCCCTGGTCTAGCGCCGCCTGCTGGGAATTGTAATTTTACGACTTTAGCAACTTTTTTACTCACACGACATTCCTCCTTTTTTTAGTAATTGTCTGTGATGTGGTAATGAATGGTTGCACATTCTCCCACACGAATACTTGTTTCCACAAGCTTAATAATTATACATGTTTATTATTTTTTTTGCAAGACTTACTCTTGCTCCAAATATTCATATTGATTTTCTTCATAAGAAAACAAGTCATGTTGAGATTTTCCTAAAAACTTAAATCCTGTAGCAGCCATTACCTCATTTAATTTATCATCAACATGAACATCTGCTTGTAACTCATCATATCTCTTTTTAATCTCTTCGATTAATTCAATAGCAATTTCTTTGTCTTGATAAATTAAATCACTTAAATAATATCCTTCGTGTATAATAGCTGCTGCTTTAATATCATTATCATCAAGGTAGACATAGACATTAGCGTGTCCAATTACCTCTTCTAAAGTTTCTTTGTAATCTTTTACTGCTTGTGTATCTTCATTTAATTTATCAAGTTTATCAAACCACATATCTAAAACAGTTTTTGTTTGTGGGATTGTCATTAATTGAATCATCAAATCTCCTTCTCTATTTATAAACAAAAGGTCGCTTTGCGACCCTTGTATTATTTTAATAATTTTTCTGCTTTCGCAACAACATTTTCTACTGTAAATCCAAATTCCTTAAAGAGTCTATCTCCAGGTGCAGAACCTCCAAAGTGATCAAGTGTTACATAATCACCATCAAGTCCTACTAATTTACCCCAGCTAAGCGAAGAAGCTGCTTCAATAGCAATTCTCTTTCTAACATCTTTAGGGAAAACTGATTCTTTATATTCTTCACTTTGTTCTTCAAACAGTTCGAATGAAGGAACACTTACAACACGAACTCCATGACCCTTCTTCTCAAGTTCTTTAGCAGAATCGATTGCTAATGAAACTTCTGATCCACTTGCCATTAGAATTATATCAATATCTTTGGCATCATGAACCACATAAGCTCCCTTTAACGCATCTTCTCCAGTTTTTTCTAACTGAGGAAGATTTTGTCTTGTAAGGATCAATGAGACTGGTTTGTCTTTTGATGTCATTGCCAATGCCCATCCATAAGCTGTTTCCTTGGCATCTGCCGGTCTGAATGTATAAGTGTTAGGAATTGATCTTAACATTGTTAATTGTTCAACAGGCTCATGTGTAGGACCATCCTCACCAACACCAATACTGTCATGAGTTAAGACATATGTTAGTGGAAGGGACATTAACGCACTCAATCTTAACATTGGTTTTAGGAAATCTGAAAAGACAAAGAATGTTGCTACATATGGTTTTAGACCACCATATAATGTTAAACCATTACCAATAGCAGCCATTGCATGTTCTCTAACGCCAAAATGCAAGTTTCTTCCACCATAATTACTTGGGCTAAATGACGTTTCACCATTCATCAAAGTCATATTTGAAGAAGCTAAGTCTGCTGACCCTCCAATAAGATTTGGATAGTGATCTTTTAAACGATTGATCATTATTCCTGAAAGATTACGTGTTGCTTGTGGTTTATCTTCAAAATCTAGATAACCTTCAATTGCAAGGACATCTTCCAATGTGATTTCCGAGAAATCATGATCCCATTGTTTTGCTAATTCAGGATATTCTTCACGATATTTCGCAAACATTGCTTGCCAATTATCATATTCCGCAACTTTCTCTTTAACTATGTTATCAAAATGATTTTGTGCTTTTTCATCAACATAAAATGGTTCGGTGCTAGGATAATTTAATTTGTTTTTTAAATCAACAATAGCATCTTCACCTAATGGTGCACCGTGTGCTTTTTCACTACCCTCTTTATCACTACCAAAGCCAATTTTAGTTCTAACTTCGATAAATGAAGGCTTATCTAAATTAGATTTTGCTTTCACAATTGCTGCATTAATAGCTTCTAAATCTGTTCCATCTTCTACTAAGAATGTCTCAAATCCATAAGCTTCATAGCGTTGTCTAGTATTTTCTTTGAAAGCTATGTCTGTACTTCCTTCGATAGTTATTGCATTTGAATCATAAAGAACAATTAAACGACCTAATTCTAATGTTCCTGCTAGGGATGATGCTTCGCTAGTAATTCCTTCCATCATGTCGCCATCTCCAGCTAAAACATAAGTGAAATTATCAATAATTGGATATCCATCTTTATTATATTTAGCCGCCATATGTTCTTGTGCCATTGCTAAACCAACAGCTGTTGATAATCCTGCACCTAATGGTCCGGTTGTTACTTCTACTCCTTCAGTATGTCCATATTCTGGATGTCCTGGAGTTTTAGAATCAAACTGTCTGAACTTTTTTAAATCTTCAATACTTACATCAAATGAGAATAAGTGAAGTAAAGAATAAAGCAATGCGGAAGCATGTCCAGCTGATAAAACAAAACGATCTCTATTAATCCATTTTGTATCTTTAGGATTGAAATTTACATGGTTTGACCACAGTGTATAAGCAATTGGGGCGGCACCTAAAGGCATTCCTGGGTGACCAGAATTTGCTTTTTGAACTGCATCAACTGAAAGCGATCTTATTGTATTTACTGCTAAGTTTTCTATATTTTGACTCATAACTTTCCTCCTATATTAAATTATATCACAACCCCATTATTTCCATTACGTCCTTTTTTAATGAGTCATAGTGTTTTAATGTCATCTCTTGATTTTCTCCAAGAACACAGTAATAAACTTTACATTTCGGCTCTGTTCCTGAAGGACGCACAGCAATCCATGATCCATCATTTAAGTAATATTTTAGAACATTAGATTTGGGTAAATCTATTTTGCTACCATCTGATCTTCTTTGACTTAGATAATCATCAAAGTAAAGCACTTTAGACCCAGCCAATTGCTCAATATTTTTGTTTCTAAAATTATGAAGAATATTGGCTATTTTTTCAAATCCATTTGGACCTTCGAAAGTATAGCTGTCCTGTGTTTCATAATAGTATCCATAGGTATCATAGAGTCCATTTAAGACATCCACAAGTGTCTTATTTTTTGATAGGTAATAATTACTTGCCTCTGCAAGCATTAAACAAGCCTGCACAGCATCTTTATCTCTAACAAAATCTTTAATCAAATATCCATAGCTTTCTTCATAACCAAATACGAAGTTTTTATCCCCTTTGATATTATGATTTTCTATTTTTTCACCGATGTATTTAAATCCAGTTAATGTCTTTTCGACAGCAACATCATAATTTTTCGCAATTTTGTCACCTAAGTCAGAAGTTACTACTGTATTGAACATAATTGGGTTTTTAGGCATCATATCTTTTTCAATCATTGTAGAATAAAGATATTCTTGTAAAATTGCCCCACCTTGATTACCAGTTAAGTAAACATACTCTCCATTATGTTTCACAACTGTTCCCATACGATCAGCATCAGGATCAACACTTAAGATTAAATCTGCATCATGTTTTTTTGCATATTCTAATGCAAGTTCATAGCTAAGATGATCCTCTGGATTTGGTGTTTTTGTCATTGAGAAATCCGGATCATAATTGCTTTGTTCTTCAACAACAATAATTTCATAGCCTTCCTGTGTTAATAGATTATTAACATAGGGAAAAGCAGTTCCATGTTGAGAAGAAAAAACAATCTTAACTGTTTTCTTTAGATCATTTCGAAGTTGCAATGATTTAACTTTGTTTAAGTATAATTCATCAATATCTTTACCTATATATGAAATTAAATCTTGATTTCCTTCATTCAAGTTAATTTCAGTAGGATCATTTATTTCTGAAATATTATCAATTACCTTAGCTATTTTATGGTCAACAAGTTGACAACCTGTCTCATCATAGACTTTAAAGCCATTATATTCTTTTGGATTATGGCTTGCGGTGATAACAATACCACCCACACAATCTAGTTCTCTAACTGTAAAAGATAGCTCTGGGGTTGGGCGTGGATTATCAAAAATATATGTATGAATATCGTATCTTGATAACATTAAAGCGCTTACCTGAGCAAATTCTTTAGACATATGTCGATTGTCATAAGCAATCGCAACCTTTTTATTTTCATCAGAAAAATTTTCACTTAAATATTTACCAAAAGCTAAACTTGCTCTTGCTACAGTGAATAAGTTCATTCTATTGGGTCCTACACCTAGAAGTCCCCTCATTCCAGCAGTTCCAAACTCTAGATCTTTATAAA
The DNA here is from genome assembly GCA_964601525.1 of uncultured Erysipelothrix sp. GTDB lineage: Bacteria > Bacillota_I > Bacilli_A > Erysipelotrichales > Erysipelotrichaceae > Erysipelothrix. The sequence goes on along the minus strand of CAZRNT010000007.1, from coordinate 14,545 downwards.
AAGCATCTTTTCTTTCGTCTTGATTTTGAGCTTTTAACCCTTCTTTTACCCAAGGGTATTCATCTGCTTTTAAAATCCAATTTTCATAAGACATAAAATTCAACTCCTCCAATATAAAAAAATAGAAGATTTTAGGCTTCTATTTTTAATCATTATCAATTTATCCAATAACGTTTTGTGCTTGAAGAACTTCTTTAATTGTTTCTAAAGCTGCATCTTCATCATCGCCATCAGCAGAAATTGTAATTTCTGATTGTGTTGGAATACCTAGTGACATAACACCCATAATAGATTTCATGTTAACTGATTTTCCTTTATAGCTGATTTGAACATCACTCTTAAACTTGCTTGCCGCATTAACAGCAACTGTTGCTGGGCGAGCGTGAAGACCTACTGGGTCTACAACTGTTACAGTAATTTCTTTCATATCCTATACCTCCTACTTTTCTACTTTATATTACACCATATCGCAACTTATTACAACAAGGTCACTTATGATATGGATGATTTCTTGCAATCATGAAGCTTCGATAGACCTGCTCATAAAGCAAGAGTCTTACAACTTGATGAGGAAAAGTTAGGTTCGATATTTTCCACATCTTATTTGCTCTATTTCTTATTTCTTGGCTCACACCATGAGAGCCTCCGATCACAAAGCTAATGTTACTTCCATTATCAAGGGTTTGAATGATTTGTTGAGAAAGAATTTCTGAAGAGAAATCCTTTCCTTTTAAATCTAATAAGATTACATAGTCATTTGGTTTAATCTTAGCCAAAATTCTTTGACTTTCATCTAAAATAATCGCATCTATATTTTTTTCATTTAATTTACTGTTGGCAATTTCTATCATATTTAAAGGATGAACAGATTTCATTCTTTTATCATACTCATTAATTAAACTTTGTAGCGATTTTTCTTTAATTTTACCAACCGCTATTACATTTATCACCCAAGTGTTACCTCAATATCAACCTCTTCACCATAGCGATCAATATGTAATTTTATCTTTTCACCTGGTGAGCGACGATATAACTCTCTTCTAAAATCTTTAAAGGTTGTGATTGCTTGATCATCAAATTTAGTAATGATATCTCCTTCTTTAATACCTGCTTTGCTAGCTGGACTACCTTTAACAATCTCAACGACAAAGACACCAGCATTCACACCATCAGGTATTTTGTAATAATTTCTTTGGAAAACATTTAAGTTTTCAATTGAAATTGCGGAGATGCCAATATTCGGATATGCAACTTCACCTTTTTCAGCCAATTGTTTTACAATAGGAATTACTTCATTTACAGGAATTGAAAAGCCCATTCCCTCTACTTGACTTGAAGATATTTTCAAGGAGTTGATACCTATCAATTCTCCAGCCATGTTGACTAAAGCACCACCACTATTTCCTGGATTAATAGCAGCATCTGTTTGCATAACTACCATATCCCAATCTGAAACTCCATCTCCATCCAAATCTACAGGAACAACTCTATTCTTTCCTGATAGAATTCCAAATGTTGTGGAATTTTCAAACTCTACACCTAGTGGACTCCCCATCGCGATGACAAATTCTCCTACATTACTTTTTTCTGAGTCACCCAGGTTAAATGCTTTAATATCTAAGTCTGCATCTACCTTAAGTAATGCTAAATCTGTATAGGGATCACTTCCCAGTACCTCGGCTTTAATTTCTTCACCATTAGAAAATCTAACAACATGTTGATTTCCTCCATCAATAACATGATGGTTTGTTACAATATGAACAATTCCTTTTTCATTCTTGTAGACAATCCCTGAGCCGCTACCTAAAACTCTTCCTTGTTTTTCAGTGATAACACTAACCACTTTATCTTGAACTTCTTTAACTACTTTTACAACATCTGTTTCAAATTCAGTGACAACTTTTTCAACTACTTTATTTTCATCTGTATTTGGTTCTTCGTGAATATTAACGACTCTATATGTTAAATAGACATTCCATGTTAAAAGTAGTGATAAAACTATAATAATCGTTGATTTCATATTATTTTTCATAGTAGTTTCCTCCAAATATTATTTCATGTTGTTTAGCAACATATACTTTTATATCGGTATTGTTTAAATATTTCTCTACTGTTGTCTTAGCTAATTCATGAGTATTAGCTTCTTCACTTAAATGGGCTAAAATAACCTCTTTCGTTTTAGAACCACTTACTTCTGCCAATATACTTCCGGCTTGATCATTAGATAAATGACCGGTTTCTGATAAAATTCTGCGCTTAATCGCATACGGTCTTCGAGTTTGCATAAGCATCTCGGGATCATGGTTACTTTCTAAGACATAATAATCAGCATTTGAGATATAAGGATAATCACTTCTTCTAATATATCCTGTATCTGTAATATACACTAACTTCTTATCTTCTAATTCTAAAATGTAACCAAAAGATAATTCTGCATCATGAGACGTTTGTACTGCCATAATTTTAAAATCACCGAAAGAAAATTCTTCATAAGGATTAATTAATTCATGATTAATATCCAACTCTGTTGGACTTAAGACTCGATGATTTTTAAAGGTCTTAATTTGTTTGGTATGATCACTGTGGTCGTGGGTAATTAAAAGTAAATCAATGTCTTCATACGTTACATCAATACTCTCTAAACTAGCTGTAAGATATTTTTTAGTCGTACCACAATCAATTAGTATTTTATGATTTTCACTTTCAACTAAACAGGCATTTCCTTTAGAACCACTTGCCAATAATGTATATTTCATTAACATCCCATAACCGAACAAGGGTTAATTCTTCGTCCACCAGAATATAACTCTAAATGAACATGAGGCGCATTGGTTCGACCTGTCATACCTACATAACCAATATTTTCACCTTTTCCAACAGTAGAACCTACTGATGCATAACCTGGAGATCTCATATGGGCATATAATGTTTGATAACCATTTCCATGATCAATCTTAATATAATAACCCCAACCACCAGCATTATATCCATTTGCAACAACAACACCACGGTCAGCTGCATAGATCGGACCATATCCACCACCATAGGCAGCAATATCAACACCTCTATGACCTGGATAGCAACCCCATCCACAAATCATTCTGGCATTATTCATAGGATAACGGAAACGACCACTACCTACTTTAGGTTCAACTTTTGTTCCATAACGAACAACACTTCGTACCGGTTCTAATGTAACCCTAGAAGATTTTTCCTTACTACTAATAGCTTCACCATTTTCATAAATATCTTCATAAATAACATCTCTTGCTCCATTTTTCTCAACAACATCAACTACCTGTAATCCTTCTCTTAAATTAGGGTCGGACTGATAAATTGTTGCTTCAGGATAGATTGGTTCAGATGTCATACGTTCTTTTGTAACTTTTACCGTAAATGGAGAATTAAATTTAGAAACTTTTAATTCCATTCCCACCGGAAGTGCTTGGTCAACGTCTTTGATTTGATCACTATTGATTGACGCAATTTGATTAGCACTCATTCCACTATGCCAAGCAATACCTTCAATTGAATCATATTCTTTAACTTTATAGGTTTCAATTTTAGGATTTGGTCCATAACTAAGGTATGTAAGAACTTCAGTTTCATTCATCTTAATTTCATCTTTTGATGCAAGGCCCTTGGAAATTTTCACACTTTCTTTAGCATTCTTCCCTGATACCAAAACATCAATATCAATTTCTCTTGAACCATAATCGACAAGTTCAGGAAGTTTTTCATTTTTCTTAATTGCTTCGTATGCTTTTTCAGAAATAAAGTTTTTAACAAAACTTTCTCTAGCTTTATTGAAATCTGATAAATCTTTTACATAAAGTGTATAACCATTAGAAAATTGAATCTTGTTTGCTTCAATAGCAAATAAATCTTTTTCATGTATATAGTCAAAAATATCATCATCACGATCTTCATATACATTGTAAGTTAATTCATTTACCTGCATTAAATCATCAATAAAACCAAGTTTTGAATCAGGAAAGTCTTCTTTATACTCTGTTTCATAAACTTCATCAAACATTTCTTGCAATCTTTCACTGTCATGAATAATTCCAATTAACTTTTCTTCGTGATAAAGTTTAGTAACTTCTAATGCTTCATCATTAACATGGTCAACTTCTTGTGGAAACAAGGCCTTAGATGTATCAGCAATTTCATACATTTCTTTTAAATCTTCGGCTGATGCATCTTCTCTAAAAAACATTCCTAAGACAATACTAATAACAAGTGTCACAGCGATAATAATTATATTTTTATTTTTCATCATAACACCTATCTTCCTCTCTCAACATCATAAAACTTACTGATTGAAGGATTAAATTGCATATCTAGTTCAGCCAACGCACCATTACGATGCTTAGCAATTTTTAATACTACAGGACGTGGATCATCATTGTTTACTTTAGCTTCCACATCTTCATCATCTGAATTCTGATTATAGTAATCTTCACGATATAAGAACATAACAATATCCGCATCTTGCTCAATCGAACCCGACTCTCTCAAGTCACTCAATTGCGGCATTTTATTATCACGACGTTCAACAAGTCGAGACAATTGTGATAAACCAATTACTGGAACTTCCATTTCACGAGCAAGTTGCTTCAGTGATCGAGAAATTTCAGAAACTTCTTGTTGACGATTCTCCGTACCACTTTTACCTGTAATTAATTGGATATAGTCAATTACAATCATATCTAAGCGTCCTTCAGCCTTTAACTTACGACACTTTGAGAATATTTCTGGAACAGTTATTGTAGAACTATCATCAATATATAAATTAAGCTGCGCCAATGCATTAGCAGCATGATGTAATTCGTTCATTTGATCATCATCTAAATTCCCTGATCTTAAGTAATCTGATTTAATGCTTGATTGTGCTGAAATCATTCTAGAAATTAAATGAGTAGCTGGCATCTCTAGTGAGAAAACTGCAACTCCAGCTTGACCTTCATGATTAAATCGAGCAGCATTCAGAGCCAAGTTTAAAGCAAAAGCAGTTTTACCAACGGATGGTCTAGCAGCTAAGATGATTAGATCACCTTTTTGCAAACCATTGGTTAAGTAGTTTAAACTTCGATAACCTGTTTTTAAACCTGTTATACGATCTTTGTTTTCGCGAATATGGTTAAGGTTTTCTAAAAACTCTTGAACAACCTCACGGCTACTTAGCATTTCGCTCGTTCTTCTAATTCTTGTAACATCTAATATTTGTTGTTCAGCTAAATCCAAGAGTTCATCCAATTCAACAGTTGTATCAAAACCATTATCAACTATATTTTGTCCAACATGAATTAAACGTCTAATCTGTGCTTTTTCTTGTACAACATCAACATAATGTTTTGCACTTGAAGGACCTGAAGCATTATCAGTTAAAAGCATTAGATAATCAATGCCACCGACAAGTTCCAATATTCCATGATCAGAAAGTCTTGTAATTAATAATTTAGGGTCGATAATTCTATTTGCTTCAATGAGCGCTAACATTTGTTCAAAGATTTGCTGGTGTTCCAATTTATAGAAATCATCAATCCTCACATCGTACTCAACAATTGTGGCGACAGATTCCGGATACACAAGCAATGAACCTAATAACGCAATTTCTGCTTCATAGCTATAAGGTAATTGCTTCAAGATTAAAACCTCCTAGGATTTTTCGACTAAGCGAACTTTTAACTCTGCAACTACTTTAGGGAATAAAGTGATTTTAATTCTATTTAATCCTAAATTAGTTAGTGACTTATTCGGTTTGAATTTTCGTTTATCAACAATAATATCATGTTCTTTTTTCAAATAATCTTCAATTTGTTTTGTAGAAACAGATCCAAAAACACGACCATTCTCGCCTGTTTTCACAGGGAATTCTAAAGTTAGATTATCAATAATTTCTTTTACTTTGATTGCCTCTTCTTTTTCTTCTTCGCGTTTTTTGGCTTCCTCATTCTTTTGAGATTTCAAAATACTACGGCCAGTCACACTGGCTTCAACCGCTATTTTGTTAGGAATTAGATAATTCCTTGCATAACCATCTGCAACATCTATAATTTCATCTTTCTTTCCTAGTTTCTTAACATCTTTTAATAATATTACTTTCATGAAGATTCACTTTCCTTTCGTACTTCATCTATTGATTCTTTCAGTTGTTCAACAACATCATTAATACTTCTACCTTTAATCTGAGCAGCGGCACCGGTAAAGTGGCCACCACCTCCAAGTCTTTCCATAACAACTTGAACGTTTAAATCACCATTTGAACGCGCAGACACCGCAACTAAATCTTCCGCTACATATGCAACTACAAAGGAAGCTTCTATATCTCTAACTGAGATAATCTCATCTGCCACTTGTGACATTAATGGTCTTGGTAAAAATTGATCTTTATATGGTGCAATAACATATTGCTCATCATACAATTGACAAGTACTTAATACCAAGTTTTTTAATTCAAAGCTTTGATACTCATCCTTCAACATGTTTTCTACTTCAGACAAATCAGCACCATATTTTCTTAATTCTGCTGCTGCTTGGAAAGTCCTACTATGACTACGATTTCTAAATCTATTTGTATCAATCAACATCCCTGTATACATAAAGGTTGCATCTAGTTTAGATATCACAACATTTCTCTTATGGTAAGGGAACAATTCAATAACTAACTCACTTGCTGAGGATGCAGCTGCTTCAATATAGGTAAGAACTGTTTTAAATTCAAATTCTTCTGTTCTTCTATGATGATCAATAATAACAATCTTTTCTGTCAAATCAATCAAATCTTTAAATTGCGTTTGAGCTAAATTATGATGGTCTGTCATAATTAATAAAGTATCTTTATCTATTATATTTTTTGCTTCATCATGATCAATCAGATGATGATTTTTATCTAATTCCTCACGATGATTATTAATTGCTTCTTTTAAAGTTTGCTCTGTATCATTTGGGTTATAGACTATATATGCCTTTTTATTATAAACCTTAACAATTGATGACAATCCTAAAGCACTTGAGAATGAATCAAAGTCTGTCATTTTATGACCAACAATCACAACATTTTTAGATTGGTTAATTAAAGAACCCAAGTTCTGAGCCATAACACGCACACGAACCTTACTTCTTTTTTCAATAGCTTCTGTGCTTCCACCAAAGTATTTCATGCCTTCATCTTTAGTATTGATGGCAACTTGGTCACCACCTCTACTTTGCGCAAGCTCCAATGCTTTATTCGACATATCTTCAAGTTCTTTCAAAGAATCACTTTTTCGAGCAAAAGCTAATGATAATGTTATTCTTGCATCTATTTTTCTAGAAGCTTCTTTGATTTCTCCAACAATTTTAAAGCGTTCATTACTAATGTCTTCAAAGACTCTCTCATTAAGAACCAGTAGATAACGATCTTGACGAATTCTTCGAATAAACATTTCATGTTGGTCTGCCCAACGTACTACTGCTTGACGAATGTTTGAATCAATAAAAGCAATTGTTTGTTCTTCTTCATATTGAGTTGTTTCTTCATAATTATCCAAATGAGCAATTCCTAAAACAACTTGGTTATTTTTATTTTGTTCACTAAGTAAGTCAATATCACTGACGTCTTTAAAAAACAAAGTATTTTCATCAGCAAAGCCACTCACAAGAAATACATCTTCACCTAGTTTAATTTCTTGTTCATCAACTTCTCCAGAAAATAAAGCTTTCAATTCTTTAAAAACATCCGTTACTCTTAAGCCAATTCCGTCGAGTTCATAATCATCAAAAATTTCAGACATCCAAGTTATCTCTTGCTTACGGTTATAGGTTAATATTCCCACTTTCGCAAATTCAAAAGCATATTTGGCCTCATTACCTAAAATTTTAGACACTGAAAAAACTCTTTCTTTATAACTTCTTTCAGCTTCGTAAAACATAATAAAGATAAGCACGAAATTTAAAAGGAGTAATAAGAATTGAGCAATATATAAATAACGTTCAATAAATAATGAAAAAACAATAATTGTTATTAGTTCTACTAAGACTAATATCATCAAACGGGTTTTTATAAATTCAAAACGTTCTGTCATTTTAACCCCCTATTGTATATGCACTAATTTTACCACAATTACCTATGCATTTCTATGACGGTGAAGTAGATAGATTATCATGTCGGCACTTACTTTAACTATAAATACTTCCATTAACATTGTGAGCACTACCGATAAGTAAGCAAGTATTTTTATGATAATTGGATTAAGAAATTTAACAAATCCACTAATCACTTCTATTGATTCTCTTATGTCTATACCAAAGTATTCACCAAAAAATAAGACCATTACCGCATAGAATAAGGACATAAAGATTGACATTATTAAATAATACCGTTTTTTAGAGTAGTCCTTTTTATATGCATAAATATAAGATAAACCTACAATTGAATAACCAATACTTGTTATAACAGTTGGTAGCATACCTGATAGAATTATAGCTATTAAAACATTAGATATAGCAACTAGGTAGGATTCCTCTAGTGAATAATAAGTACCATATACAATGAGAGGAAGTGCTAAAAAGGGCATAAAAAACCCCATAAACAAACGATCCATTAATAGTATAATTCCTGTGAGTGCAACGGTCATTGCACCATGAGTTAGATGAATTGTCTTTCTCACACTAACACACCTTTCATAAAAGATAAAATCCTCTCAAAATGAGAGGATTTTTGTCTTAGTTATCTGCAACGTATGGTAATAAAGCCATGTGACGTGCACGTTTAATTGCTACTGCCAAAGGACGTTGATATTTTGCCTTTGTACCTGTTACACGACGTGGAATAATTTTTCCATTCGCTGATACGAAACGTTTTAATAGTTCCACATCTTTGTAGTCAATTGTTTTAATTTTATTTTTTGTAAAGTAACATACTTTACGACGTGGTCCTCTAAATTTTCTAAATGACACTGCGATTCTCCTTTTCTAAATATTAGAATGGAAGATCATCACTAGTTATATCAAGAACAGGTTCTTCATCCATAGGGGTTGAAGGTTCTGGGTCCATCTCAAATTTAGGAGTTGGATCTTGATATGTATTGCTTTGAGGTCTAGAGTAAGATTGGCCTTGGCCTTCTTCACGTTGAGTTCTAGATTCTAAAGCTTGTAAGTTATCTACAACTACATCTGTAGTATAAACAACTTTTCCTGTAGTGTTGTCTTCATAACTTCCTGTTTGTATACGACCTTCTAATCCAACTAATGCTCCCTTTTTTAAATAGTTCGCCATGAAATCAGCTGTGTGATTCCAAGCAACACAATTAATAAAGTCAGCTTCGTCTCGATTTCCGAATTGTCTGTTGCATGCAACTGTAAAGTTAACAACAGATTTTCCAGTTCCAGTCTTTCGTAATTCTGGATCCCTTGTAAGGCGACCCACTAATATGGTGCGATTAATCATTTCTCATCACCTCTTGATTTTAGTCGTCTAAGCGAACAATCATATAACGTATAACATCTTTGTTAATACGTACTAAACGATTGAATTCATCAATAGCTTGATTGTCCGATGTAAATGTTGTTACAACATAATAACCTTTTTTAAAGTCATCAATCTCGTAAGCTAAGTCTCGTAAACCCCATTCGTCAACTTTATCAACGGTAGCTCCGTTGTTAGTTAGGATTGCATGAAGACGTTCGATAAGCGCTGAACGGTTTTCTTCATCCAATGTAGGTTTTACGATGTACATGAGTTCATATTTACGCATGTGTACACCTCCTTCTGGTCTGTGGCTCTTTAGAGCAAGGATATATTTTATCCGTTATTACATTATAGCAAAGCCCACGTTGATTGTAAACAACATTATGCACCCTAACTATAATTACACCAAGTTTTCATTTAATCCTTATTTTTTAACAAAAACCTTGTATTTCTCAGATCCCCTTCTTCAACTGCAATTCTAACATCGGATACAGTTGCTACCACCTCTGAATCATCTAGTAATTCATAGCCTTCATGAATTGCTTTTTTATAACACGATATAATAAAGGAAGTATTAAATGCTTGTGGAGTTTGTAACATCACAATGTCATTTGTTTTAATCCTTTCACTTATATATCCATCAACAACTCTTCGTAAAGTCCCCTTCGGACGAACTGCAAGAACACAAGCCTTTTCATCTTCCATCCTATTAAGCAATCTCTCAATATATTCTTTACGAATCCAAGGACGAACTCCATCATGAATTAATACAACATCCTCAGAAATAGCAGTTAAACCAATTAAAACACTCTCCATGCGAGTGGCAGCCCCTTTTACATAAACAATTTTGCCACTATCATGTGATCGCACAACACGACTCAAATCTGCAGAACTTGCTACAATAACTATTTGCTTGCAGTTTTCATCATTTAAAAATACAGATACAGTCTGCCCCAAGACACTCTTTTTCTCATTAAAAGAAGCAAACGCTCTTTTATAACTTTTTCCCTTTGCTGCCGCATTACCAGCCGCTACAATTAACACTGAATAATCCATACACACCTCTTCTTTTGTTAGTTATTCTACCACATATGTATAGAAAAAAACAGACATATTTTACCCCATTCAGTAATTCCAATCTGTATTTTTCTAATATTAATAATTTGTTCTCTACATATCTATTTTACCACCAAAAAGGATTTGAAACCATAAATTATATTTTATACAATTATCTACTTCATTCACTATAAAATAAAGACACATTCAAAAGAAGATTATTTCTAAAGAAAAAGACTAACTAAACTTATCATGTTTTATTCAGCTAGTCTTTTAATTAAGGGATAACATACACTCTTCTATATTTTTAAAGTCCTAAACTTGTGAAGTCATGTTCAACAATATCTTCTAATATAAACTTACCATCCTCGTAGGTATAGATAAATATTGAACAATTTTGAATTCTACCTTTTCTATTGATTTTATTATACTCTTCCCACTTTAAATAGAATTGTCCTAAAAATGCACCATGTGCTACCACTAAAATATCATTTCCTTCAGTAGTGTTGGCAATGTCCATCATTGCATTCGCAATACGATCTTGGAATTCAAATTCATCTTC
>CAZRNT010000007.1:0-3373 GCA_964601525.1 uncultured Erysipelothrix sp. | reverse complement strand
TGGCAATGTCCATCATTGCATTCGCAATACGATCTTGGAATTCAAATTCATCTTCTCCACCATATTGCACAAAGAAATCACGATAAGGTAATTTAGGATTCAAATGTTCCCCTTCACCTTCAAGTCTTCCAAAATCCCATTCTTTTAAATCTTTTCGTGTCGTAAATGGAATATCTGTCATAATTTTAAGAGTGTCGATAGCTCTCTCTGATGTACTTGAATAAGCATCATCAAATTCAATACCTAGATCTCTCAAGTGTTTACCTGCAATCTACGCTTGTTTAATGCCTATTTCAGTTAAAGGGGAGTCACAAGCTCCCTGTATCTTTTTTTGTGCATTGAATAATGTTTGTCCATGTCTTGTAATATAAAATGTTTTTTTCATATACCCTACTATTTATTTGGTCTAATCATTTCAACAAACTTAAACTCTTTATTCTCATATTCATACTGCGCAATACAGCAATTAGGAAATCCACCTTCAGCAAAGATTTGTTCTTGCTCTTCAAGTGTTGTCCAATTCCTTAAGAAATGATAACTAGCTCCTGCATGAGATACCGCCAGGACGGTATTGTGATCTTCTTTTTCCATTATCTCAATACAAGTCTTTCTCATTCTCTCTTTAACCTCATCACGGTATTCCCCACCATACTTAGGGAAAAGGTCATCATACATTTCACTAGGCTTCGGATTTAAGTCTTCACTTTCTCCCTCAAAAAGACCAAAACTCATTTCCTTTAATCCTTTTAATCGAGTATATTCAATATCATGTCCCATCACAATTTCTAAGGTATCACTAGCTCTCTCAGCAGTTGAAGCATAGTAATGGTCAAAATCAATTCCCTCAAGATATTTACGAGCATTCTTAGCTTGTTGAATCCCTAATTCAGTCAATGGAGAATCACAATCTCCTTGGATTTTCCTTCTTAAATTAAATAATGTCTGACCATGTCTCATTATATAAAAAGTCTTTTTCATTATACTTTTAACTTCCTATCTAACTCATTCTTTTCAAGAATCTCAATTTTATGTTTTAAATACTCAACACCAGCTTCAACATCCTTCTGCTTCTGCAACATATTCTCATATTCATTCTTTAATATACTCATCCGTTCCTCATAAGTATGGTCACCCTCATCGTATAGATCAATATATACCTTCAATGACTCAATCGGAACATCCGCACCTCTCATACACTTAATAAATTTCAAACGCGAAACATCCTGCTCAGTATACTCACGTATCCCACCCTTACCCTTTTGAATCGGATAAATTAATCCAACCTTTTCATAATAACGTAAGGTATGTGTTGAAATATCTGTTATCTCACTAACTTCACTTATTTTCATCCCTATCACCTCTGTACCATAAGTATATAACTTAGAGCCCACTCTAAGTAAAGAACATTTAATTTTGTAAACAAAGTTATCTTCGCTAATTATATCAAACGCATTAGATCCTCTTCAATAATATTCCAGTCTTTGGATAAATCAATCGTTGCAAATTCAATACCATAGGAATCATCTCTTTTATAACGCTCATAAAAAGAATATCCATTTGAAGGATAGACCAAGATCCCTCTAACTTGATCATACTTATCTTCATAATAATTAAGATAAGCATTCATCTGATATAAATGGGAGCTTCTAAATTTTTCGGTTTCAAATCTACTATTAAATGCATCCCTATAGAATTTAGCATCCAAAACTATAATAGTGTTTTCATGTCTTATTTCTATGTCTGTTTCCATTATAGGAAGGTTTGATTGACTATCATCACTTTTATATAATTCCCATTCAAATCGAGATCCGCTCTTTACATGGTAACTTTCTTTTAAATTAACATCATAATAATTGTACAAAAACTGTTCATAAATTTTACTCATTATCTCTTCATTCTCAAAAACATGAATAAAATCAAAATTTCCCTTCATATTTTTAGGGATTAATTCATGGTTTATGAACAAAGCAAATTTCAATGCAATTTTATAATGGCTATTTAGTCTGTTCAAGTGAATGGATTTAATATCATTTTCCGAAAATTCTTCCAATGGTACGGATTCGAAGTAAAAATAGTTTCTCCGGATTTTCTTCTTTACACTATCTTCTAATGTATTTTCAAATAATAATCGATTAAGAGTATATTTAATAATTTTATTACAGACGTGATGATTATTAAAATCATCAAACGAGCAATACGTTCGCTGAGTGGGATTGGCTAAAGACTCTTTAAAATTAATTTTACCTTTAATATATATAGTCTCTTCTTCAACCTGAGCATAATCATGATAGATTCCATGTCTTATGATTCTATCAACTTCATTTATGAATAATTTTATTAACGCATCATTAAAAGAAGTGCTTGTTTCAAGTCCCTTTGTTTTAATAACTTCCTTATTTTTCACAGCACCAAAAGCATAGAGTATTAAATAATATATATTTTGTATTGGTATATTATTCATAAATATTCATTTTATTCTTAATACTTTGCACCAATATTTCATCATCAAAGAAATATTCTTCTACCAGTGGAAGTATTTCATATTTGTAAATTTCATTCATAAACTCAGCAAAATTATTTGATCTGTCTTTAGTTATAAAATAACTATGCCCTATTTCAAAATTATCAGACAGGTTATTCTTAATCAGATTATTAAGTTCTTCCATCGTTTGATTAATTTGAGCTAATTCTTCTTTTGAATATTTTAATTCCTCAATCATATAATTATTAAACTTATTCGTATTGTATGCAGGTTTTAAAGTAATAAAAGAGAATCTACGTCTTAATGCATAATCAACAAGAGATAATGACCTATCCGCTGTATTCATTGTTCCAATAATATATAAATTTTTAGGAATCGTGAAATCTTCACCAGAATATGGAAGTTTCACACTATAAGTCTCTCTTTTATCAGATTCAATTAACATTAACAATTCCCCAAAAATCTTTGATAAATTCCCCCTGTTAATTTCATCAATAATAAAGAAATAAGGATTATCAGGATCTTTAGAAGCCTTATTCGAGAATTCTTTAAAAAGACCATCCTTAACTTCAAATACACCACTAACTGGCCTTAATCCTTCTATAAATTCTTCATATGAATAACTCTGATGAAATTGAACTGTCTGATAATTTTCTGAACTTATACTAAACCTTGTCTTTAAGATACTTTTAATAATAAACGTTTTCCCAACTCCAGGAACACCTTGAAAGATTATATTTTGTTTTCTTTCCAAAACATTAAGAAATTCATTTATTTTATTATCTTCTATAAATATATGATCCAAACTTGTTGTTTCTTCTATTGGAAGTTGTGCTTCCTCTTCTAATGAATCTTTTGGTTTTTCATAAAGCAAAGAGATCTCCTCATCAT
>CAZRNT010000006.1:19150-21151 GCA_964601525.1 uncultured Erysipelothrix sp. | reverse complement strand
TATATAAACTTGCAAGTTCAGTCGATGTTTTTACACCTGCATCTGGTGGTAAATAGTATTTAAAATAAGGCTTATTGTGATTTGTCCCAGAAGGTAATGGTCGAGACAAACTTAAGTTCAAAGCCTTTTCAAAGTTAATATCATTTGTTTTACATGCACTTAATGTAAACACCAAGAGCAATGTGATGATAAGTTTACGCAATCACATCACCCCATGTATAGTCATCCAAAAATTTTCTAAGTGCTTGCTTTGCTGAAAGATAATCACTAACATCTAAAATACTACTTGATGTATGAATGTTTCTAGCACAAACACAGCATGTAAGAGTTTTTACACCATCATGAACTTTATGAACGATTCCAGCATCAGTTCCTCCGTTAGAGTAATAATACTGATGAGCAATGTCATATTTCTCACAGACGTCTACAAAATTATATAAAACATCTTTATTCGCAATCATACTTCCATCCATGACTCGAATTAAAACACCATCACCAAGTTTACCTAAAGCTGAAGCATCAAGTGCATCATTGGCTGGTGAACAATCTAATATAACAGCAAGATCAGGATTAATTTTTTGAGCTAATGTTTGAGCACCTCTTAAGCCAACTTCTTCTTGAACACTTGCTCCAACATAAAGATCAAAATCCAATTCAACATCAACTAAGCTATCTAATAAATCAAGTCCCATGACACAACCATAGCGATTATCAAATGCTTTTGCTAAAAGACGATTACCATTGTCCAACTCAACAAAATCACCTTGAACAACAATCATATCGCCAATTTGGATTCCCATTGCCAATAAAGACTCTTTATCTTTAGCACCAACATCCACAATCATTTGATCGATTCCCATTGGTTTACTACGTTCTTCAGCAGAAAGCATATGTGGTGGAATACTACCAATAGTACCCATAAATTGCTCGCCATGACGATTGGTTAAACGAATACGGTGTGCCAATAAAGTCTGACTAAACCAACCACCAACAGGATGTATTTTCATAACACCACTTGGCATAATGTCTTTCACTAAAAAGCCTATTTCATCCATATGTCCTAACACTAATACTTTAGGAGCATTTTCTTTTTTAGAACGTTTTACAGCAGCAATACTTCCCAAATTATCATAAATGATTTCATCGGTATAATTTAAATATTCTTCACGCAAATATTGAGAAACCATATGTTCATGTCCACTAACACCATCGATTTCAGTCAAATCTTTAAACCATTTTAATTGTTTTTTACTTAACATTCTTTTTCCTCCATACTCCTCTATAGATAGGCATCCCCATCTCTGTAAACTTTCTTTCATATTCTGTAAACGGATCTTTTTGATCTTCCGATCTAAAATCCACATCAAAGTCAATTAAATCAAATTTATGTTGATCAAAGTAAATAACAGAATCATTAAATAAATGTCTGTTATCAGTTTTAAACCAAATCTCACCATTCTCATTCAACAAATCATAATAAATATCCAGTTGACTAGGATAAGTTAATCTTCTTTTATGATGACGTTTCTTTGGCCAGGGATCTGAGAAATTTAAATGAATTACATCAAGCTCTAATGGCGCAAAAATTTCTCTTAAATTAACTGCATCTCCTAAAATTAAAAATTTATTATGCGATGGATATTCTTCAATCTTTTTTAAGGCAATTGAAGAAGCAGTATAATCGCGCTCAATAGCAACAATCCCTTCTTCAGGAAACTGATTAGCAACTCCATGCCAATAGTCACCTTTTCCAGAACCAATCTCTAAGCGTAAAACATCACAATTAAGCTTGTCACGCCATTTACCAAGATATTTATCACTTGGTTCCATATAATAATCCTTGTACTCTTCAAAAACTTCTTTACTCCAAGGTTTTTTACGCATTCTCATATCAACTTACCTCTATTCCATACATTAACATTGTAACATGATTATGAGCTAATTTGGTGAAACTATGCTAAAATAATATTATGAAAAATAAAGAAAAAGTATGTGGAATTG
>CAZRNT010000006.1:11019-19140 GCA_964601525.1 uncultured Erysipelothrix sp. | reverse complement strand
ATCCTTTTCACAACGGACACAAACATCACATAGAAGAAGCCGTCAAAATTACAAATGCTGATGTATTAATTGCCGCCATGTCACCTAATTTTGTACAACGTGGCGAACCAGCGATTGTTAATAAATGGGAAAGAACCAAGGCAGCTTTAGACAATGGAGTCGATATCGTTGTTGAAATCCCCAGCCCTTTTGTTTTACAACGAGCCGACATTTTTGCTGAGTCAGCAATTAAGCTCTTGTCGTATATGAAAGTCGATAGCATCGTCTATGGTTCTGAAAGCAATCAAAAGCAGTCTATTTCTCCCTTCGACAAAGAAAGTATAAAAAAAGGAGAAAGTTTTGCTAAGGCAGCCAATACTCAAAATTTATCTCCCAATGATCTCTTAGGTTCTTTATATGAAAAATATGCTAAAAAATATAATATGGAAACTCATACAATTCAAAGAAGCAATGAATATCATAGTTTAAGCCTTGATAACAAAATTGTTTCAGCAAGTGCAATTCGTAAACATTTACATAGAAAAGGAAATGTAAGTAATTTTACAAGCATGAATTTAGAAGAACTGACCATTCATAAAATTGATGATTATGAAGAAAGCATTCAACTTATATTGGCACGGGAAGATAAAGAAGCATTGCAAAACATTCTATTAATGGATGAAGGCATCGAAAATTTATTCTTAAAACAAAGCCATAAATCTATTCATGATTTAATTAACGATTCAAGTTCAAAACGCTATACTAAAAGTAGAATCCAAAGAACTTTGATGAACATGCTTTTAAAACATAATAAAAATGAGATTAAATTTCCCAGCCATGCACGAATTCTTGGAATTTCTGAAAACGGTCTTAGATACTTATCCCAAAATAAAGAAGAACTTTCCTACTGCACATCTTTTAAAAACTACGAACTTAAGGATGTGGAAATGAAGGCAAGTCAAATTTATTCATTAGTTTATTCGCAAGAATATTACGAATACACAATATTCAGAGAAAAAAACAAACCACTTATTAAAAAATAAGTGGTTTAATATTTTCCCAAGTAAAGCCATCACGACCAAAATGGCCATAATTGCTTGTAGAACGATAAATTGGTTTCAATAAATCTAATTCATCAATAATGTTTTGAACAGAAAAATCAAAATTGTTCTTCACAATCTCTAAGATTTCTTCCTTTGGACGCTTCTCAGTTCCAAATGTATCAATATGAATTGATAATGGTTGACTCATTCCTATAGCATAACTCAATTGTAGTTCAACACGATCACACAAGCCAGCAGCTACTACAGATTTCGCAACATAACGTGCATAATAAGCCGCAGAACGGTCTACCTTTGATGGGTCCTTAGAACTAAAGCAACCTCCACCAATGCGACCAAAACCACCGTATGAATCAACTACTATTTTTCTTCCAGTTGTTCCTGAATCACTGAATGGTCCAGCAATACTAAATGCACCACTAGGATTAATGATAAATCTTGTATCATCTCGTAATAATTCTTTAGGAATTATCTTTTCAATAAGTTCTTTTTGAATTGTTTCTTTGATCAATTCTTGACTTACATCTTCTTCATGAGATGCACTTACTAAAACAGTATGAACATAGACTGGTTGCATGTTTTGATCATAAGCAATTGTTACCTGAGTTTTACCATCTGGTTTTAGCCAATCATACTTAGTTCTCAAATCAATTAAACCTTTCGATAATTTATGAGCTAAATCAATTGTTAAGGGCATAAAATTATCAGTTTCATTTGAAGCATAACCAAACATGATACCTTGATCCCCTGCAGATGTAGCTTCGCTTGAAACAACTGCTTGATTAATTTGAGCAGACTGTTTCTTCACTTTTAAGAGAACTTCAAAGTCCTCCTCATAACCAATATCCTTTAATACGGACTTAGCAATTCCTTCATAATCTATTTCCGCTTTAGTATTGGCTTCTCCAAAAATAAATATAAAATTATCTTTGATACTTGCCTCAACAGCCATTTTGGAGTTTTTATCTTGCTTTAAAGCTTCGTCCACAAATGCATCGGCAATTTGATCACAGATCTTATCTGGGTGACCTTCTGTCACACTTTCAGATGTAAAATATATATAAGACATAGTGCCTCTTTTCTAGCGACATAAAAAAAAGTCTTAGCAAACGATACTAAGTCTTCTTTAACTTTATAGAAGTATTAGTTTATCGTTGTTAGCTTTACCACCTTACAAATGCAGGTTGGCATGAGGTTATGGAGCTAACTCTCTACCTCAGTTCTTGATAATCGCAAAATTATTATACATTAAAAACAATTCAAACTCAAGTTAATCCAAAGGCCTTTGACGATAATTACCTTCAATTCGTTGAACTGAAGCAATTTCAATAAAAGCACAAGGATCATTTTCTTTAATGCTAGCAACAATTTGTTCAACTTCAAAAGCATTCGCAACCATATAAAGCATGGTCTTATGTTTCTTTCGATACATACCTACACCATCCAATTTAGTAATACCATGGCGAACTACTTTTAAAATACCTTCACTGACTTCTTCAGGATGTTCAGTAATAATATGAATGCTTGATAGCTTATAACGATTATGATAAGTATCAATAATTCTTGTTGATACAATTTGATAAATAATTGAATAAAAAGCTAAATTCCAATCATATTGCCATCCATAATAAAGCAACATCGAAATATTAAAGAACATTATACGTTCCCACATCGGCTTATTTTTAACCATTGAATAATAAATAGCAATAAAATCTGTACCACCTGCACTACCATTCATCCTCAAGGCTAAACTCGAACCGATACCATTAATTAACCCTCCAAAGACAGCAATCAATATCATGTCTTGGGTAGGCCTGAATGCAGGTAAAAGATCAACAAATAAACTTGTTAAAACAACATGTAATAAAGATAATGTTAAAAATTTAACACCCAAATGTTTATAAACAAATAAAATTAGACTGATATTTATGATTAAATATACAAGACTAAATGATAGATTCAAGCCAAGAAATCTATGACTTTCCATAACGATTAGACTACTTATACCAGCTACTCCACTTGGAACTAACTGGCCCTGCTGAACAAACATTTTAATGGCTGTAGCTGAGAATAAAGCACCCAATGCCACTCCTAATATATGATATGGTTTTATTAATTTTAAATTTTTCATTATCTTATCTTTCTATTCATGAGTATTTCACATCTTTGCATCTGAGTTTTAATACTTCTAACCCCTATTGGCAATATAACATAGTTGCGAAAAAATTCAACCTTTGTTTCTTTTTTTCGATAAGATTTCACGCTTTTCACATTAGCTGCATTAATAAAAGTGCAATCAGGATGAGTGGAACCATGACTTGGAAAAAAGACAATTTGCTCATCAATGCTCAATGAAACAGGAGCTTTTTGCCGAATCTTTAATACCTCACAAGAAATACGCCGACCACCTTCATAACACACTAAATGTTCTTTATAGTAGGCCTGAATCAAATCAAAGGCAGCTTGCTCTTGAACACATATGCTGCCATCTCTATATAAAACCAATGATTTTTGTCCTTTTTCAATTGATTGAATTGCGGAAATCAATTAGTCATCACAGCAACATCCAGCGCAATCCTCTACTTCATCTAATTTCGCTTCAATTGCTACACATTCAATTTTAACTTTCGCATTTTGTGGAAGTTTAGAAACTTCAACACAAGATCTTACAGGATAAGGATGGGAAAAGTAAATGGCATAGATTTGATTAATCTTTTTAAAATCATCAAGATTTTGAACATATACAGTTGTCTTCACAACATCATCCAAAGTCATATCTACTTCTTTAAGAATTTTTTCAATATTCTCTATTGTCTTACGTGTTTGAACAGCAATGTCCTCACTGACTAAATTAAAAGATTCATCAAGTGGTAGTTGACCAGAAATAAAAACAGCTGGACCTACTTGCATCGCTACCGAATAAGGTCCTACAGATTCTGGACCATCTTCTAAGACGATTTGTCTTTTAATCATTGTAACGCCTCCTCTTATAATAGCTCACGATAAAACTCATCACTATCTTCCTCTCGTTTAAGGCGATTATTTAATTTAATAAACCCAATGATTGTTGATAAAACAATAAGAACTAAAACTACAAGTCCTAAGATATCATCCAAATTTTCAATCATACTATCACCTCACTGACTAAATTATAAGTAAAGAAACATGGCATTTCAATCAAACAGCCCTAATCCTTGGCAATATTTATTTTTGACAAACCACTAAAGTCTCTTTGACGTAATACTTCATAGCTTACTAAGGCCACCGTATTGGATAAATTCATACTTCGTGCATTTTCCGCCATCGGAATTCTAAAGAGTTGATCGGGATATGCATCTTTAATTTCTGCAGGCAAACCTTGACTTTCGCCACCAAAAATAAGATAGACATCTTTGTTCTTATCAGAAAAATCAACATCACTATATGTTTTACTTGCGAAACGACTTAGAAAATAATAATCTCCCTTTTCTTTTTCCACAAATGATTCCCAATCCACATGCCTAATTAAATCCAATTGTTCTTCATAATCCATAACAGATCGTTTTACCTTACGACTATCCAAAATAAAACCTAATTCACCCACTAAATGCAAACGAGCATTTGCAGCAACAGCTGTACGCATAATATTACCAGTGTTTTGTGGAATTTCAGGTTCATACAATACTATATTTATCATTATCATCTTTCTCCAATTTTTTCTTAATTAAAAATAAAACCATAAACACAATTACCAAAGTTAATAGAATTCTAAATACAATCCCCATAAAGAATTCCAAAGGAACCATATTAATTAATCGATCAGTTCTAGGATCCAAAAGCCACAAATCATTAGAAAAAATTAAGTGATGAAATGTAGTCCAAAAGGAATCAAAGTCCAACACAGCATAAATTAAAATACTTCCTATTATAAATCCGTACGATAAGAGCACTTTCCCTAAAACTTCAGCAAATTCACTCTTTTTTATTTTATTTATAAATGCAAATACAAATGATAGCAAGGCAATTGCAAAGCTAACAATTCTAATTTTATTCGCATTTAAGTATAGATCCTGAACATCAATCATATGATCTTTTTCTCTTTGATTAAAAAACTCTTCAGTTCTTCCATTTATTTCAATTGAGTAATCTAAATTATTTTCCTGCCCTTTTATATATGACAATAACTTATCATTAACCTCAAATAGTTCTTTATTCGTTATAGACAAAGTATCAGCAACCGCTAATTTATCATACATTTTTTCATAATAATTCTCATTGAATGAGTAGAAAAAAACAGTTGAAATTATTATGGATATTATCAATGAGAAAAGTCCGAGAAATAAGAATTTTTTTCTCATAGATTTGAATCTTTCAAATATTTAACAAATTTTTCTAAAGCAATTCCTCGATGAGATATTTTTTGTTTTTCTTCAAGCGTCATTTCCGCAAAGCTGACCTCATGTCCATTAGGAATAAAAATTGGATCATAACCAAAACCTTCTTGACCTTTTATAGTTTGAGCAATTGTACCATCAATACGTCCTTCAAAGTAATGAGGTTTTTCATCATAATAGACTAAGACAGACTGGAAATACGCCGCTCTATCACTTAATTCATCATAAAGACTTAAGATGGATTTCATTTTTTCAGAATATGGCTTATCGGCCATATAACGAGCTGAGTGAACAGATAATAATTCAGGATAAGCTTTTAATACTAAACCTGAATCATCACTAATCACTGGAAGATGAACTTTTTCATAAACATACTTCGCTTTTTTTAATGCATTTTCAGCAAAAGTTTCACCATCTTCAATCACATCTTCTACATTAACTCCCAGAGAATCTGCAGCTAAAAGTTCATAACCTAAAGGCTCCAATATATCTTTAAACTCTTTTAATTTACCAAGATTGTGACTTGCTAAAACTATTTTCATAAGCTACCTCTTTCATATGTTATAATAAATTTATGGAAAATATAAACAAAATAATAAAATCTATCTGTAAGGAGAGTCCCCTATCGATTGAATACATTGAACAAGGACTCACCAACGACAATTATCTTCTTACTTTCCAAGATCGTAAAGAAGTTTTAAGAATACCTAAACAGGGAAATCATAAACTTTTCGATTACGAACTTGAATTCGAAATATTATACAAAGTAAAAAGCATCAATCTTGACGTTGACACTCTTTATTATAACGTAGATAGCGGAATAAAACTTACAAAATATATTGAAGATGCCGATCATTTTTCTACTGAGTATATTGAAGAAGCTAGTTTACTGATAAAAAAATTACATGAATCTAAAATTCATGTTGGTAAACAGTATGATATTGAAAAAATGTTTAAAGAATATCAAGATCGAAATCATGAAATTTTATTTGATACCAGTTTTGCACATCACTACATTAGTAAAGCGAAGCAATTAAGTAAAGAGCAACATGTTCTTTGCCACAATGATTTAGTCGAAGGTAACTTTCTCTTTACCAAAGATCAGTCTTATTTAATTGATTATGAATATGCAATGGACAATCATCCCTACTTTGATTTAATGTCTTTCATTACTGAAAACGACATCCAAAATCCTCAAGATCGTGAAAGAATCTATAAAATCTATTTTGGAGATGACTTTGAGGCTATTGATTATGAGGCATTAAAAATATTTGAAATCGCTCATCATGTTCTTTGGTGTGAGTGGGCAAGTTTTATGTATAATCAACATCAAGAAAAAATATACTATGAAATTGCTGAGTTAAAATATAAACGACTCATGGAATGTTTCCAATAAAAAGAAAAAGACACTTTTTAATTAAAGTATCTTTATTTATTTTCTTCTAACATATTTTGAAAGAATTTATTTAATTCTGCGATTGCACGTACTAAATCTTCATCATTTTCACTTTGTTTTAATATACCTTCAATCATTTCATCATGAAATTGTTGATGGACTTTTATAACAATATCGGATTTTTCTGTTAAAACTAAACGATAGATTCGACGATCTTGTTTATCTTGAATTCGATGAACATAATCTTGTTTTTCTAAACGTTTAATCACACTTGTAAATGTGCCCTGAGTTATATCTAAACTACGAGCAACATCAGACATTTGTTTGCTTTCGGATTTGTGAATTGCATCAAGTGTATGAATTTCATTCATCGTTAGCTCAACACCATGCATAGCATGATATGTCTCTTCTAAGACCAATATTTTATCGAAAATGTCGACAATCAGCTCATTGACTTGATGTCGTGCATCTATGGACATATTACTTATCTAAAGCTTTTTGAGCTTGTCCAACAATTTTTGTGAATCCTTTTGGATCATGGATTGCGATTTCAGATAACATTTTACGGTTAATTTGAATATCAGCAAGTCTTAAACCATGCATTAATTCGCTGTATGTCATATCGTTTTGACGTGCAGCTGCATTAATACGTGTGATCCACAATTTACGCATTTCACGTTTTAATTGTTTACGGTCACGGTATGAGTAACGCAATGAACGCATTACTTGTTCATTAGCTGTACGGTACAAGCTGTGCTTTGACCCATAATATCCTTTCGCTAATTTTAATGTTTTTTTACGACGTGCTCTTGATGGCACTGATGATTTTGTTCTTGGCATTTAACTCACCCTCCTAGTCTTGCAATAAATGTTTAATACGTTTGTAGTCACTTTTCGATACTAAAGTTGACTGACGTAGATTTCTTTTTTGTTTTTGTGACTTATGTCTCATAAAGTGTGAGGTATAAGCTTGTTGTCTTTTTAATTTACCACTGCCTGTACGTTTGACACGTTTTGACAATGCTTTTTTTGTTTTCATTTTTGGCATCTTAAAGCCCTCCTTAATAAACTATTTTTGTTTGTGTGGAGATATCACAACTGACATGGTGTTTCCTTCAAGCTTTGGAGCTTTTTCTACCGCACCTAAGTCTTTTAATTCTTCAATGAATTGGTTCATTGTTTCTCGTCCAACCTCTAATCGAGTAATTAGACGTCCTCTAAAGCGCATGTCAACTTTGACTTTCATCCCTGATTCTAACCATTTACGTGCATGACGTAATTTAGTATCAAAGTCATGTTGTTCAATAACTGG
>CAZRNT010000006.1:0-11009 GCA_964601525.1 uncultured Erysipelothrix sp. | reverse complement strand
ATAAACGCAAAGGTTTAACTTGAGTTACGTGTTGATGTCTTTTAGCTTCTTTTGCTTTCTTTTGTTGTTCATAACGGTATCGACCATAATCAACAATCTTACATACTGGTGGATTACCATTTGGCGCTACACACAGTAAATCTAAGTTAGCACTGTAAGCTTTATTCAAAGCATCATTACGACTTAAGATTCCTAGCTGTTCCCCTTCAGGACCAATGACCAATACTTCTTTAAATCGAATCGCTTCGTTTACAAGTTCATCATTGTTATTTCTTCTGCGATTACTAATAGTTTTCACCTCCTTGAATTTATTTTGACAATAAAAAAGTGTGAACTTTTTCGCAAAGGAACACACTTAAAGGTTTTATCTTATCGATTTAAGCCTTTACCCATGATTGAGATCATCAGGTGAGAAGTGTCTTCTACTTTCTTATTGCTAGATTAGTATACCATTATATAATATCTTGGTCAAGGGGGTCTATATATATTTTAATTGCCCTTTTCTTTAGAATTGTGGAAATCACTAAAGTGATAAGTTCAGAAACAGGATATGCAAGCCATACATAATGCAAGCCCCAGTTTGAGAAGAAATAAGCAAATGGTAATAATATCCCCATTTGTCTTAGAAATGAAACAATCAAGCTATAAGTACCTAAACCTAAGGACTGGAAAAATATAGAATTCAAGATCCCTAACGCAGCTGGTATAAAATACAAGGAAATAAGTCGCAAGGTCGTAACACCCATTTCAATCATATACGGATCTTTGGCAAAAATAGACATTAATTGAGCTGGGAAAACCTGAAAGATAATAAATCCTATGGTCATTAGTAACATAGCAACCTTAATTCCATAAGAATACGCTTCTTTAATACGTTCTTTATTCTCAGCACCATAATTAAAACCAATAATCGGCAATATACCTTGTCCCAAACCAAAAACAGGCATCAAGACAAAAGATTCTAATTTAAAATAAATACCTAAAACTGAGACAGCGACTTCTGAGAATTGCACAATAATTCTATTTAAGAAGATTGTTAAGAAAGCACCAATTGATTGCATAAGAATACTAGGAAAACCAACTTCATAAATTTTCTTCACTAAGTTAAAATCCCATTTAAAATTCTTAAAACTCAATTCAAAAACAGAATTTTTAGAAAATAGTCCATATAGAGAAACAAGTAATCCCAAAGCCTGTCCTAAAACAGTTGCTAGAGCAGCTCCTTTAATTCCCCATCCGAAAACAAATATAAAAATTGGATCTAATATAATATTACTAATTGCTCCAACCAATTGACTTAACATAGGAATAATCATATTCCCTGTTCCTTGAAGTGCCTTCTCACCCAAAATTTGTAGTAAGGTAAAGATTGAACCCAAGGAAATAATCCCTAGATAGGTTTGCCCCATTTCAATAACACTCGCATCATTTGTAAAGAGTAAGAAAAATTTCTTTAGATAAAATAATTTAAAAGCGATTAAAATTCCCCAAGAAAGAAAAGCGAGAATTAAACCATGCATAACCGCTGTATTTGCATCATCTTTTTTATTGGCACCTAAGCTCCTTGCAACAAATGAGTTTACCCCCACACCAGTACCAACAGCTAAAGCGATGATTAAAATCTGTACTGGGAAAGATAGGGATGTTGCTCTTAAAGCTGGTTCGCTAATCTTTGATACGAAGTAAGAGTCGACAATATTATAAAGTGATTGTATAAACATTGATAACATTGCCGGCAAAGACATTTTGATTATTAAAGGGAGTACCGCTTCATATCCCATCTTATTTTCTTTAGTATTCATAAAACCTCCTGCAAAGTAAAGCACCAATTGAATGGTGCTTATTTATTTATTTTTAAATGTAAATCTTCAAGTTGTGTATCCACAGGCTTTGAAGGAGCATTCGTTAACGGACAACGCGCTGATGCATTTTTAGGGAATGCAATAACATCTCTAATTGTATCAGAATGAGTTAAAGCCATAGCATATCGGTCAAGACCAAATGCTATACCACCATGTGGTGGAGTACCATATTGGAATGCATCCACAAAGAAGCCAAATCGTTTTTGAATTTGTTCATCAGTAAATCCGATCAAACTAAACATTTTTCTTTGTAAGTCTTGATCATAAATTCTCATTGAACCCCCTGCAACCTCATAACCATTTAATACTAAGTCATAGGCTTGTGCTAATACCTTTAAAGGTTCAGTATCTAATAATTCAACATCTTCTTCTTTAGGAGCTGTGAATGGATGGTGACGAGCAACCAATTGATCATCGTCTCCAAGTTCAAACATCGGGAAATCAACCAACCATAAGTAATCAAATTTACTCTCATCAATTAAATCATAATCTTTAGCAAGTTGTAACCTTAAAGCCCCCATTGCTTCACAACATACTTCCCAAGCACCACTACCAATAAATAATACATCATTGTTTTCAAGTTTTAAGGTTTCGACTAAAGCATTTTGTTCAGTCTCACTTAAGAATTTAGCTGCACTACCACTTAATTGACCATCAAGCACTTTTAAGACAACTAAACCACCTAGACCATGTTTTTTTACTAAATCTGTGTAAGCATCACTTACTTTACGGCTTACTGTATCTGCTTGATCTTTTAAGACAACGGATTTTAATGAACCATTAGCCGCTAATACATTTTCAAAAACCTTAAATTCTGTTTCAGCAAAGATTTCATTTAAATCACTTAATGTCATATCAAAACGACGATCTGGTTTATCACTTCCATAAGTGTTTAAAGCATCGTAAAAACTTACATGATCAATTACTGGACGTTCTTCACCAAGAACATTTTCCATTACATTACCAACAACTTCTTCAATAATTTTCATGAAAGACTCTTGACTTAAGAATGAAGCCTCAATATCAACTTGAGTAAAGTCTAACTGACGATCTGCTCTTAAATCCTCATCTCTAAAACAACGAGCAATTTGATAATATCTTTCTAATCCACCAATCATAAGCATTTGTTTAAAAATTTGTGGAGATTGGGCTAAAGCATAAAATTCTCCAGGATGAACACGTGATGGAACAAGATATTCTCTTGCTCCTTCAGGTGTAGACTTCGTTAACATTGGTGTTTCAATGTCAATAAAACCTAAGCCATCAAGAGTATTACGCATTTCCGTAACAATTTTAGCTCTTGTCATCAAACGCTCTTGCATGATTGGACGACGTAAATCAAGATATCTAAACTTCAAACGAGTATCTTCCAATGCATCCGTTTTATCAGCAATAATCATTGGCGTTTGCTTAGCTTTATTAATGATTTTAACATCACTTAAATCAATCTCAATATCTCCTGTAGGAAGTTTAGGGTTTTTATCTTGGCGTTCTCTAACGATACCCTTAACTTGAATAACAAATTCGTTTTTTAATTCTTCAACAATTGGGTATTCATCATGATTCACAACTAATTGCACGATACCACTACGGTCACGTAGATCAATAAAATTAATGGAGCCGAAATTTCTTCTTTTCGCAACCCAACCCACTAATGTGACTTCTTCACCAACATTTTCAATTCTTAATGTACCATTATGATGTGTTCTATTCATTTTTATCTCCTATCCAAACATTTATTTGTTTTAATAACTCTTCTTTATCGACAGTAATTTGCTCTTGTGTACTTTGATTCTTCAAACTAACTTGATTTTTATTCACTTCATCTTCGCCTATTAACAAGACTAGTTTTGCATTATAACGATCTGCCAACTTAAATTGGGCACGCATCGACTTATCTTCGAAATCCAAATCTACTTTGTAATTATGATTACGAAGTTCTTGAACAAGCTCAAATGTATATTTCAAACTTCCTTTATCTAAAGGCATAGCATAAACATCTAAAGACTCTTTCTTTTCTAAATTAATTCCTGATAATTCTGCATAAACTAAAAGACGTTCGATTCCCATTCCAAAACCAAATGCTGATATCTCAGGGCCACCAAAATATTCAACTAGATGATTATAGCGACCACCTGCAAATAAAGTAGCTTGTGCACCTGCTTTAGGATCTGTGGAAATGACTTCAAACACTGTGTGGTGATAGTAATCAAGACCTCTTACTAAACGTTCATCCTCTTCATATTCAATCCCTAAATCTTCAACAAGCTCAATGACTTGCTTATAGTAATCAAGAGATTCTTCGCTTAAATAATCCTTATTACTTGGGGCTGTTTTCATTGCCTTGTGATCATGATCGATCTTACAATCTAACATTCTAAGAGGATTTTGTTGATAACGACGATTACAATCTTCACACATCGTGTCAAGTTCATCTTTGAAGTGATCTCTTAGTGCTTGTTTGTATGCATCTTGACTTGCTTGATCTCCTAAGGTATTAAGGACTAGTTTATATTTATCAAGACCTATTTCATCTAAAAGATTTAGCCCTAACATAATTGCTTCAACATCAACAAAAGGGCTTGCTTTTCCTAGAAACTCAACCCCAAATTGGTGGTGAATTCTCATTCTTCCCTTTTGAGGGCGCTCGTATCTAAAATTAGGTGCTATATAAAAATATCGTTGCAGTCCGCCACCTTGAGCATAAAGTTTATGTTCAACATAAGAACGAATTAAACCAGCAGTTCCTTCTGGTTTAAGTGTCAATGAACGTTTACCCCTGTCTTCAAATGTATACATTTCTTTATTTACAACATCACTAGCATCATCACCACGTTTAAAAACTTCTGTATGCTCGAAAATTGGAGTACGCATTTCTTTAACATGATATTTTTCACAGAGTTTTCTAGCTTTATCTTCAACAATTTGCCACTTAGAAATCTCTTCTCCGTATAAATCTTGAGTGCCTCGTGGGGCTCTATAATTTGTCATATTTCCTCCTTTTTGATACAAAAAGGTGCTACCAAGGACGCTTAAAAGCGTGGTACCACCTTTCTTTATACTAATCTCTTAACGCGAGTTACGACCTTACCTACTTGATTTCAGTAAGATTTCTCTCATGGGTCACACTTTATCTAATTGAGTAGTTTTCACCAAACACTACCTCTCTGAACAATTATTTAAAGTTCAATCATGGTCATCGAATTTATTCATTTATAAGTTTATCATAAGCAATGTTTATTTGCAATTTACATTATGACACGATCAACGCGTATTACAGAATCTACTTTTCTTAGATTGGCAATCAACAATCGTAGATGTTGACCATCTTTCACAACAACACGCATACTTGTCGTTACATGAACAAGATCTTCTTGAATTTCTGAATTAACAGCATTCATCTTAACCTTAAGTTGAGAAGCACAAGTTACTAAATCGGTTAATAAGAAATTGCGGTCCATTGACACAATCTTTAAAACAACCTCGTATTCACCATGTTCATGTTCTTGGTTCCATTCTACATCAATAATTCTTTCATCTAAATTAACAATATTAGGACAATCTTTACGATGGACTTTTACACCCATACCCTTTGTTATATAGCCAATAATTTCATCGCCATAAACAGGGTTACAACATTTGCTAAGAGAAATCATCATTGAATCTACACCCTTAACATGCACTCCAGCTTTATTACTACTTGGTGGTGGCAAGTTACGATTAACAACTCGGTCTAAGCGCTCTTGCTCTGTGCTCGCTAGATTGGGATTTGGACCCAATTTCTCAAACACAGATTGTAAAGAAAGTGATTTATTAGCAATTGCAAACATCAAATCATCATAAGAAGTCACTGAGAGTTGATGGAAAATTGTTTCCAATTTCTTGGAGTGACGAAGATCTTTCTCCTCAAATCCTCTACGTTTGGCTTCTTCTTTAAACATTGCTTCACCTTTGTGAATGTATTCAGCTCTGTTTTCTTTCTGTTTCTTCGCAATATAAGAGCGTATCTTATTTCTTGCATGATTTGTTTTAACGACATTAAGCCAATCTTCACTAGGACTTGATTGATTAGATGTTTTAACTGAAACAACATCTCCTGTTTTCAAAGGCGTATTTAAAGGAACTAAAGTTCCATTCACAATCGCACCTACTGTTTGATGCCCTACTTCCGTATGAATTCTATAGGCAAAATCAATTGGTGTTGCTCCATTAGGCAAATCAATGACGCGCCCTTTTGGTGTCATTACATAAACATTAGCCTCAAATATATCCTTTTGTAAAACATTCATATATTCTTGAGCGTTTTGATCTACATCCTCGGTTAACATATTAAAATCTCTAAACCAAGATAAGCGTTCCTCAATTTCTTTTTGACGACTAGCCTCAGTTCCTGATGAACCTTCTTTATAGCGCCAATGAGCAGCAACTCCTCGCTCAGCAACTTCATCCATCTTTTTAGTACGTATTTGAACTTCAAAGATATTACCCTCTTCACCAATTATTGTGGTATGTAGCGATTGGTACATATTCATCTTTGGCATAGCAATATAATCTTTAAATCTTCCTGGAATTGGGCGATAACTTGCATGAATATAACCCAATACTTCATAACAATTTAGTTCTGTCTCGGTAATTATTCTGATTGCAAGTAAATCTAATATTTCATCAAAACGTTTGTTCTTAGTTTCCATTTTTTTATAAATACTATAGAGATGTTTAGAACGACCAAAAATATTAAACTTAATATCATTTTCTAATAATAAATTAGCAATATCCTCAATCATTCTTGTTACATGAGCATCACGCTCAGTTTTACGATCATCGACTAAACGAGCAATCTCATAATACTTATCACGATGTAAATAACTAAAAGATAAATCTTCTAGTTCATTTTTAATCTCAGCGATACCAAGTCGATGAGCAATTGGTGCGTAGACATCAAGTGTTTCCGCAGCAATTCTTTTTTGTTTTTCTGGAGGTTGAAATTGCAAAGTTCTCATATTATGGAGACGATCAACTAATTTAATAAAAATAACGCGAACATCTTTTGCCATTGCAATAAAAATCTTACGGTGATTAGCCGCCTGGTATTCTTTTTCATCCTTAAATTCTAAATTACCTATTTTTGTAACACTTTCTACTAAAGTAGCAATTTCCTCAGTAAACTCTTTAGCTAGTTCATCAAAACTAACATCACAATCTTCAATCACATCATGGAGAAGACCTGCCGCAATTGTAGTTGGCGATACAGTAAGTTGAGCTAAAATATAAGCAACTTGTAAAAGGTGAATGAGGTAAGGTTCACCACTTTTTCGATATTGACCATCATGTTTTTCTTTTGCATATTCATAGGCATGCATAATTAAATCTAAGCTATCTTGATTACTAATATATCGTCCAGCTTCATTCATTACATCATCAATACTTATTCTTGTAATTTGTTTCATAAGTCACCTCCATTTTAATAAAAAACGAAGAAACTTTCTTCGTTAGTACTGCATAATTGTAAAGACTTCGATATCTTTAAGTTTATCTCGACCATTGAGTTCTAAAAGTTCGATTAAGAAGCCACATCCTACAACTTCTCCACCTAACTCTTCAACCAAGGCAACTGAAGCTTCAATTGTTCCTCCGGTAGCTAATAAATCATCAATAATCAAAACTTTTTGTCCTGGTTTAATACCATCTTTATGAATATGTAACTCATTGGATCCATATTCTAAATCATATTTATAACTTACAGTTTCTCGAGGTAATTTGTTTGGTTTTCTAACTGGTACAAAACCAATTTCCATACTGTAAGCAACCGGACAGCCAAAGATAAATCCTCTTGATTCTGGTCCTACGATTACTTCGGCACCCACTTTACGAGCAAAATCTTCAAATAAATGAGTCGCTTCAGCATATGCTGGTCCATAAGCCATTAATGGCGTAATATCTCTAAAGAGGATTCCTTCTTTAGGAAAATCTTTAATCGTTGCAATATATTCTTTTAAGTTCATCATGACCTCCAAATTGTAATCTTATTATATCATACTTTTTTCTTATTATGACTCTTGTAGTAGTAGAATCCAAAACCTGATAGTAAAGTAATAAACAAAATAATTGACAAAGTGATGATTATCTTCGAATCATCGGTACTTGCGACTTTTGTTAAAGTGATTATATAGTCATCATGACTAACATTCACATTTAAATAATCCGAAGAATCTATCATCAATTCTTGTTGTGTATCCTGAAGTTCATAATCTTCTAAATGATAAACAAAATGTAATTGTTTGTAATTATTCCCTAAAAGTTGAGCGGGAATCTTCAATTCTGTACCAGCTGGAAAACCATTTTTATTCATGAATTGTAAATGGTAGGCTTTAGTTTTAGTCAAAGCAAACAATTCATCATGGTCATCAATCATATCCAATGAATATTTTAAATTGATGTCACTTGCCATAGAATTTTTAAATGTATAAACAGCTTTAGGAATATTCCCTTGATTTAACAAGTGAAAATTGATTTCTTTTTTATTCATTTTTTCCATTATTTCTTTTGAAATAACAAGTTCATCAATTCTTTCCATATTATTACTATAGAATTTATCTTCTAATACAAGGAATATATCAGCAGTATCCTTATCTTCAATAAATTCAATTGTCTCTTCACTTGGTAAAGAAATTGCAAATAAATTACTATCACCATAAATCGATAAGTCGGGAATATGTAAGGTCATCTGCTTTTCATCTTTTGATTCCACAAGCAATTCTAAAAGATCGGCACCTCTTTGATTCTTCTTTGGCAATACCGTTACCTCTAAATCAGCAACAATTTCATTAATTTGAGCACGAATTATGCCGGTTCCAACTTGTTTAGCAATAATCTTATTATTCTCAATACTCAATATGTCCCCATCAACAAGAGAAATATTGGCAGATTTTGAACTGGTCGTATCATAAGGTACATAAACCAATGAAGGAATATCCACTTCTTCTCCAAGATACATTTCAATTTTCTCTGGATTAAACGCCATTCCTTTTAATGGAACAGTTACATGGACCTCCATACTTGCACTGGCATTACGCGCACTTGCCGTAATCAATGTTTTACCAATGCTCTGACCATAAACCCGACCATTTTCAACCCGGGCAACTGATGGATTTGAAGACTCCCAAATTATTTCATGAGCTTTGATTCCACCTTCCAATTTATAGTCTATATCAAAATATAAATCTCTGATTAAATAGAATTTTTCTTTATTAAAACTTATTTTACCTTTATCCTCTAAAACATTTACCTTTACTTTTTCCTCGTGAATTCCTTCTTTATTTTCAAAACTCACAACGACTTCAGTAGTACCACTGGAAACAGAACTCATCAAGCCAGCATTGTTGACTGTAACAATCGCTTCATCAAGACTTTTAAATTGTAAGTTCCCTTCCCCTTCAAGTTCATATTCTATTGGCACACTTGAATATGCTTCTAATGTATATTCTCTTTTATTAATCTTAATTGGATTTTTATCTTCTTCTTTATCTACAGCAGCAAGCTGTGTTTCAAGCAAATTGCTTTCTTTTTTCGATTCATTAGCGAAGACAGGTTGAAAAGTGAGTATCGCGCTTAAAAATACTGAAAACGTCACAATCAAAACAGATACTTTTTTCATAATTAACACCCCTTTGCCTTACTATCATACCACAGTGCCAGATAGTTCTTCTATATAGATTTGTATTTTATTAGGAGATTGTAAATTCAACTTAAAGATGACTTCCTTAGCAGATCTTATCTCACTCTCACTTATATGTTTGTTGAATAGAAGTCCTTCAGCAATCTCAGACTCATTAAAAATCATTTTATAACCATGACCATTCAAACGAACCAGATTATAATTATCAGGCATTTTCATTTTCATTAGAGGTAGTTTTAAACCCTCTCCCAAAGGTTCAAACTTTTGTAGTTCTTTAATTAAAGTCGGACTAAAGTCACTTTCATTCACCTCAATACCATTAAAACTAAGATCTTTAAAATCATAAGTTTCCATTAAAGTGTAAAGTTCTCTTTGAAATTCTTCAAAATACTTTCTTTTAACACTCATACCATAAGCAAAATCATGGCCGCCCATGGCGGTAAAGTATTTTTGATCCAATTGAGAAAATAATTCTTCTAAGGAAACATTCATACTACGAGCACTTCCTTTATATATATCCTCATACTCTCTGAGAATGATACTTGGTTTACCTGTTTCTTGGCTGATATGATTTGCGACAATACCCAAAAGACCCTCATGATATTTTTTAGAAGTAATTATTTGAATGTCTTGATCATCAATTTGTTGGCGTGCGTGTTTTTGCAGTTGAGCACCCAAATCTTTTCGATAAGTATTCACTTTGAAAACTTGCTGCGCATAAGATTTAATAACTGCTTCTGAATCACTTAAAAAGTATTCAACTGTAGTATTAATATTAACGATATCAGCCATGCGTCCTATAGAATTAATTTTAGGACTTACTTGAAAAGCTAAAAGTTCAGCCGTATATTTGGTGAAACGATTTCTTTTCACTAGATAATCAAATTGAAGGAAATAGTTTTTATTTAAAGCTTCAACACCTCGACGAACTATCTCACGATTCTTTCCCCATAAAGGCATGACATCAGCAACAGTTGATAGTGCTGCGAGTGCTTCCATATATTCAGTATCTAGCCCCATGCCTTCTGCTAAGGAAAACATAATTCCACCTGCAGACATGGTATCAAAATAAGGACTTGGCATCATATCTGGATGAATCAACAGAATTTCATCATCCAATTTCTCATCTATGATGTGATGATCAACAACAGCAACATTCATTCCATACGATAAAGCAAGATTTAAAGCTTTATGTGCTTTCACACCATTATCTACTAAAAGTAAATCGGTATAACCTTTTTGCTTGGCGAGCTCGACTGTTTTTTCTGATAAGCCATATCCTTCACTTAGACGATTAGGAATATAATAACCATAATCAAGACCAAATTCTTGAGCTAACAAGACTGCAATACTTGTGGAAGTGACACCATCACAATCATAATCACCACAGATCAATAAGCGATTAGCATTACTCATAAAATCTTTAAAATCATCATTATTATATACAATGGTTTGGGGATTATTGATTTCAT
>CAZRNT010000005.1:18134-24468 GCA_964601525.1 uncultured Erysipelothrix sp. | reverse complement strand
ATTAAATGGTACGCCCGACAGGAATCGAACCTGCAGCCTTTTGAACCGGAATCAAACGCGCTATCCGTTGCGCTACGGGCGTAGTCTTAATATAATTATTTTATCATAATATATTAAGGTTTTTCTATTAACATGGTAATTCCTTGTCCGCCACCAATACATAATGTAGCAAGACCTTTATTCTTGTCTTGTTTTATCATCTCATGAATCAATGATACCAAGATTCTAGCACCACTTGCTCCAATAGGATGACCTAAGGCAATCGCACCTCCATTAACATTTACTTTATTCATATCTAGCTTAAGTTCTTTAACAACCGCTAACGTTTGCGCTGCAAAAGATTCATTAATCTCTATTAAGTCAATATCATCTATTGTCCATTTAGCTTTTTCTAAAGCTTTTTTAGTTGAGGGAATTGGACCAACTCCCATTAATTCAGGTTCAACCCCTGCACTAGCTACTGCAACAAGCTTTGCCAATATTGGCAATCCTAAATTTAAAGCTTTTTCTTTACTCATTAGAATTAGAGCAGCTGCTCCATCATTTATCCCAGATGAGTTTCCAGCTGTAACTGTACCACCTTTTTTAAACACAGGTTTCAAACGGCTTAAATTTTCAATTGTTAAGCCAAAACGAGGATGTTCGTCTTGATCAACTGTACTTTCTTTACCTTTACTTGTAATCTTAACCGGAACTATTTCATCTTCAAAACGATGAGACTTAATTGCGTTTTCTGCTCTTGATTGACTTAGTAAAGCATATTCATCAAGTTCTTGACGAGTCATATTGAATTTTTCAACTAATATTTCTGCCGTCAAACCCATATGTTGATCTGTAAAAGCATCAGTTAAACCATCATGAATAATAGTATCAATAACATCTTGATTTCCCATTCTCATTCCCCAACGAGAATTAGGCAAAAGAAATGGTGCTTGACTCATATTCTCAGTACCACCTGCAACCACTACATCTGCTTCACCAAGCATTATTGATTGAGCCGCTAGATGTATCGCTTTAAGACCTGAACCACAAACCTTATTTACGGTATAAGCAGGTACTGAATTAGGAATTTTCGCATTAATTGAAATTTGACGAGCTGGGTTTTGACCCAAACCTGCTTGTAAAACATTACCAAATATCACTTCGT
Source organism: uncultured Erysipelothrix sp. (assembly GCA_964601525.1). GTDB lineage: Bacteria > Bacillota_I > Bacilli_A > Erysipelotrichales > Erysipelotrichaceae > Erysipelothrix. The sequence continues at coordinate 23,321 of CAZRNT010000005.1, read as the reverse complement.
CAACTTGATTTGCATCAAGATTAATTCGTTTCAAAGCTTCCTCAACTACATATCTACCCAATTCTACGGCAGAAGTGTTCGCAAAAGAACCATTAAAAGCAGTGATTGGTGTTCGGACCGCCGAAACGATTACGACTTCTTTCATTGATTATCCTCCTCAATACAAATCTTTCTGTAGTAATAATAACACAGAAGCACTTATAACAAAAACATCATTTTTCACATAATCTTCAAGTTCATGTGATTTTTATTTATCAATATAAAAGATCATTAAAAATCGCTGTTATTACTTCAAATAGAAATATTACCAACGATACTATTATATATTTTTTTTAAGATTAAGCAAAGAAAAAGAAGACCTTAGTCTTCTTTATGAATTTCATAGTCAACAAGATCTTTTGCAATTGTAGCTTTGTTAGCATGCTCTGATTCGTCAACTATCAAGATTTTCTTACCCTCAAGAGCTTCTTCACCATACTTATCTTTTAAATAAGATAGTGCCTCTTTCTCTTTAATCTTATCTTGGATGATATCTTTTTCCAAGATTTTCTTTACAACAAACGCTGTTCCTACTGCAACTGCTGTAACAGCAAGTACTTTATTAAATTTTTTCATAATAGCCTCCTTGCTACCCTATATAAGAATTATACCACATATTAAAAATGCAATAAACAATAATGTGCATATCACTATCAATTATTACGAAACCGTAATATATTATAAACAGGAGGTAATTAATATGAATCAACTTAAAGGAATACACCACGTTACTGCAATAACAAGCAGTGCAGAAAAAATATATGAATTTTACACATACGTACTAGGACTAAGACTTGTGAAAAAGAATGTTAATCAAGACGACATCAGTACTTATCATTTATTCTTTGCCGATGACAGAGGAAACCCAGGAACAGATATGACATTCTTTGATTTTAAAAACATTCCACAACATGTACATGGAACCAATGATATCTCAAGAACCAGCTTTAGAGTCAAAGATGATAAAGCACTCGAATACTGGCTTAAAAGATTTTCACATTATGATGTGAAGCATAGTGAAATCAAAACATTGTTCAATAAAAAATTTATTTACTTCGAAGATTTTGATCAGCAACAATATAGTTTAGTATCCGATGAAAACAATATTGGGATTAAATCAGGAGAACCTTGGAAATTAGGACCTGTACCAAATGAATTTGCAATTACTGGCTTAGGACCTTCTTTCATTAAAGTTAACAATATAAAACAAATGGACCTTGTATTACGTGAAGTAATGCTAATGAGTAAAATTGATGAGCACCAACAATATCACCTTTACGAAATGGGACAAGGCGGTAACGGTGCAGAGTTGATTATTGAAGAAGATAATATAGGTATCTGGGCACAGCAAGGATATGGCGGTGTGCATCATATCGCATTTAGAATTGAAGATCTAGAAGAACTCTACGCCTGGGAAGAACACTTCAACAATCTAAATTTACACAACTCAGGTTATGTAGACAGGTTTTATTTTAAATCACTCTACATTAGACTTTATCCTAATATACTCTTTGAACTTGCTACAGAAGGACCAGGATTCATTGACGATCAAGAAGACTATGAAAACCTAGGAGAAACACTAACCCTTCCACCTCATCTAAGACATCATAAAGAAACTGTATTAAAGCACTTAAAACAATTTGATACTACAAGAAGCAATAAAGTATTTGAAAAGGAATACTTCAATGAATGATAATAACCTAAAGTCCTTTATAATTCTTTTTAAAGCCTATCAAAGTATTGTAGAAGTAGCCAAAAAATCAATCTCATCATTCGATTTGAGTTTAAATGAGTTTACAGTTTTAGAAGCTCTATACAATAAGGAAAGTTTAACAACCCAAGAATTAATTAACACAGTCCTCATTCCCAACAGCTCTATGACCTATGTTTTAGAACAATTAGAAAAAAAAGAACTCATTATTAGAAAAGATTCAAAAGAAGACAAACGAAAAATTATGAATCAGCTTACGGACAATGGAAAAAAAGAATTCGGCAAAATTTATGAAGATCACTTTAAAGACCTTCGCCCCATCTTCGACACATTAAGTATAGAGGAAGAAGAAACACTTCAAAAACTTCTAAAAACCATTGGTAAAGAAGCAGAAAGGATAAATCATGAAACATAGTTACTACGAAGGTAAAAATCAAAATGTCATCATCATGCTCCATGGAACTGGAGGAGATGAAAACGACCTAATACAAATAGCCAAATACATAGATCAAGATGCACATCTCTTAGGAATAAGAGGAAATGTAAAGGAAGGCTTAGCAAACCGTTACTTTAAGCGAAATACTGACGGCAGCTTTGATGAAGAAGATTTAAATTTTAGAAGTCATGAACTTTATGACAAGATACAAGACTTATTAAAAGAGTATGATCTTGAAGGACATAAAATTAACCTTATTGGCTATTCAAATGGTGCAAATATTTTAATTCACATCCTAAAGTTATACTCAAGTAATTTTGAAAAAGCTGTATTACTCCATCCCTCTTCAGGCATTGAGGAAACAAAATTTAAGAAACAAAAACACTTAAGAGTTTTAATTACATATGGAATAAATGATCCATTTATCAGCGAGGCCTCTTTTAAAAAACTAAAGGAAGATCTAGAAAACTCTAAAATACAAACAGAAGAATTTAAACATCTTCATGGTCATCAGATAACACAAGAAGAACTAGAAGCAGCAAAAATATTCTATTGGAGCAATGATATTAATGCATAAAATAAATCTTGATTCTTTGAATCAAAAAGAACAATATAAATTATTAAGTGCTTCAATTGTACCAAGACCAATTGCTTGGATTACAACAATCAATAGCAATGAAAGCATTAATCTTGCTCCCTTCTCTTTCTTCTCCATTGTTTCTAATCAAATACCTTTAATTTCAATCTCAATTAATAGAAAAGACACTGTACTTAAAGATACTGCCGAAAATATACTACGAACTAAAGAAGCAGTAATTCATATCCCAAGCATAAATGATTTGGAAAGCATGAATGCAACAGCTGCAAGTCATCCCAAAAATCAAAGTGAATTAGATTTAATTAATTATAATCTTTTAAAAAGTTCTTCTTTTCAAACACCCGCACTAAAAGAACCAAAAATCAGACTGGAAACAAAGCTTTACCAACATATTGAAATCAAAGATAGAGACAGTAAACTAGTTAGTGATCTATTTCTTATGTGGGTAGATACTATTCATATTGACGAAGAAATTTATGATGAAAAGAATAACTATATTCTACAAGAAAAACTCCAAGTACTCGCCAGACTAGGTGGCAATTATTATAGTTCCTCAGATAACTTTCATACAGCTGAAAGACCCAAATAAGAGTACTTTCATTTAATATCATGCACTGAAATGTTATAATTTAATTATAGAAGGAGGATTCATGTATTATGACTAGTGTTAATAATTTATATGAAGAAATGAATACGTTCCTAGCTGATCAAATCGTTTTGGGAATGAAAATCCATAACTTTCATTGGTTTCTAAAAGGTGATGGCTTTTTCCCAATTCATGAAAAACTAGATGAATATTATGAGGCTTCCGAAGAAAGAATTGATGAAGTTGCGGAAAGACTTCTAACAATTGGTGCAAAACCACTTCCAAACCTTCAAGAAGTTCTTGATCGTAGTTCAATTAAAGAACTAGATGATGAATGGATTACAGCTAAAGAAGGATTTGAAAAACTCATTGTTGATTTCGAACACATGAATCAATCAGCATTGCGTTTAGTAAAAATCGCTGAAGAAGTTGAAGATCCAGGTACTGCAGATTACTTTACTGCTGTATCACAAGATTTAGGCAAAGATCTATGGATGTTTAACGCATACATTCGCTAAAAAGAAAAGCTCCTTTTGAAAGGAGCTTTTCTATATCTATAATGTTTTTAATACATCTGCCATTGACAGGTGTTTTTTCTTTACAACCGCTCTAGCAGTTTTCATAGGATTTACTAATTGTGAAATCTTATAGTCCACAAACATTGAGTTAAACATGTATGCTTCTTCCCACTCAAATTCAAACTTATCTTGGATAAATTTAGTTATTTGACTTCCTGCATTATATGAAGCTTTTTCAATTGTTTCACCCGATGCTATGACCATAAATTCATCCGTTGATTCTAAAACTGGCCACTCAATCTCCTTATCCTTGATAACACTTACTCTTAATTTTGCTTCTGCTTCAACTTCAAGACCTGCGACGCAAAGTTCACCATCACCCATGATAGCATGAAAATCACCAAGCGCTAACATCGCTCCTTCTTCACGAACCGGAAAATACAAGCTCGTGTTTGCACGGATATCTGTTGTATCCATATTTCCACCATGATTTCCTGGAGTTCCTGTAACTACACCCTCTTGATCTTTACCTGGTGAAACACCAATCACACCAATCATCGGATCTATATTTTCTTTTACACCAAGGAAATTCACTTGATTATCTTCTATTGGAATAACCCTTGTTAGAGCTTTACTTGCTTGATCTCCTAAGACACCAGCTCCTGGTAAAACAACAATTACCCCTTCATCAGCAATTTTAATATCTAAAATATCTACTTTTAAGATATCTCCTGGTTCTGCACCATTAATATAAAATGGGCCTGTAGCTGGATTAACATGGGCAAAATCAATCTCACTGATTAGATCATCGTTGGTTTTAATTTGTTGGAAAAAACAATCGTTGGTCTTAACAGAAAATTCTTCACCATCCTCTATATGGGCAATTGCATCCATTCCATATGAGAACTCATAAATAACTTGATCTGATTCAAAACATTTCATTGTATTTCTCCTTTCTTGATTTTTGAAATAATAGCATATTAAGTCTTAACAGTCAAAAAGTCCCACTTGGGACTTTTTATATATATTTATTTATTGTTCTTAATAAATCTTCTTCACTATCAACAAGTTCACCAGCCATCTTACATAAACCAACTGTATATAAATTTACGTAGGAAAACTGTGATTCTCCCAATTCCTTAAGCGCTGCTAATTTTTCTTCATTATCATAGCCACTTTGGCGAGAATCTGTATAAAGACCAATTATCGGAATCCCAGCTTGATAAGCTACTCCGACTTCGGAAGCAACTCCTGCATCAATACTAATGCCATCCAAAACAGCAATCAGTAAATCTGATG